>JACZQQ010000034.1 GCA_022545645.1 Acidobacteriota bacterium
CCCTCAGACAACTGCTGGAAACCCGAGAAGTGGAGGATGCCGATCAAGTCGTACTCACCGCCACCTTGGAAGACCCACAAGGGTATGGACGCATCATTCGTGACCGGCAGGGCAACGCCGTTGACATCGTTGAAGAGAAAGATGCCCGTCCTGAGCAAAGGGCTATTCGCGAAATCAACACCGGCTTTCATTGCTTCAAGATCTCCTCGATCCTGGAAGAACTGTCCCAGTTGTCCCCTGCCAATGCCGCTCAGGAATACTATCTGACCGATCTGCTTCGCATCTTTTGCGGCCGCGGCAAGAAGGTCGTCACTCTTGCAACGGACGATCCCGATGAGACCCGGGGTATTAATGATCTTGAGCAGCTGGCCTTGGCTGAGCGCGCGCTCCGCGCGCGGGAGGCAGGAGACAGGAGGTAACTGTCTCTGAGCGCGCTTCGTGCTGTCGTGCTGTCGTGCTGTCGTGCTGGCGTGCTGGCGTAAAGACATGGTGGCATGATGAGGACACACTCATCGAAGAAAGAGCTTAACTTTTTACCGGTAGTTTCATCTATAATAGAAAGAGACTCATGAGAATTACGAGCCTGCGCTTCTCACACCAAGTCGTCGCGAAGCGGCGAGAGGGCCGGCCTGACAAGGCGCGGGACGGAGGCCCCCGCAAACGTACTGTACAGTACGTTGAGGAGGCCGACCGAGTGCAACGCAGTAAGGCCGGATCATATCGCCGATGCAGTAGAGGGGGTGTGAGAAATGCGGGCTAAAGGCTTTTTCCTATTCTTCTTTGCCACCCTGGCCTTCTCCATCCCCCTGCGAGGGGATCACTTCTTGCCTCGTGTCCCCCAGAATCATTTCTTCCTCCCTTCCCGTACCCTGTTCTTCTTCCGGCCTGATCTGTACGTCCAGAGCCACCTCCACTCGACTCCCTTGATTTATGCCCCTTCCCTTCATTCCAGGAGACACCACGAATCAGTGACTGACGCCCACTGGGCAGCAAGCCAAAAAATATACCTTCTGGATATTGTCGGCCCTATCGATACGGAGATTGTACGAGCCAATACGACCGACTTGATCTTCCAGGTCCACCCGGCAAAGGCTCTTGTTTTCATCGATGGAATGCTCATTGGAAGTGCCCGCGACTTCGCTACCCAGAGAGACCGCTATACCATTCTCGATGGTCAACATGATCTTCGGATTGAAGCGACCGGATATGAGCCTTACCAGACCGAGATGAACATCATGGCCAACCGCACCCTTCACCTGGATATTGAGCTGGAACCTCTGGAAGACGGTTCTGATGGGAAGTGACGTGGCTTCGTGCTTTCGTGAGTTCGTGCCTTCGTGAATTCGGTGCTCTCCTTCATTGCTCTACCCTCAAACGCTGCCTTTGCGCTATGATCAGGGGATGAGTGCTGGGGGATGGTGTAAGGGCAACACACATGGCTCTGGACCATGGAATCGGGGTTCGAATCCCTGTCCCCCAGCCAATTCAGGAAGGCACGCACTCACGATGAAAGTGGCCGTAACAGGGGCAACCGGACTGGTCGGGGGCGCCCTTTGTCGACACCTGATCCAAGCCGGTCACCAGGTGGTGGTTCTGGCCCGAAACCCTGAAAAAGCGCGAAAAAAACTTCCTCAAGTGGAAGCGGTGGCCTGGGATGCCTTTTCCGGTCCCTCTCCAGTTCAAGCTCTGGAAGGATTGGACGCAGTGGTCCATCTGGCCGGAGAACCGTTAGCTGCAGGCCGCTGGACTTCTCGGCGCAAAAAAATGATTACTGAAAGTCGGGTAGCGGGAACCAGGAACCTGGTCGAGGCTCTTTCCCAGTGCAGTAGTCCACCAAAAGTTTTGGTGAATGCTTCAGCAATCGGTTACTACGGAAGTAGTGAGGACCAGGTATTTGAGGAGACCAGTCCCCCTGGGCAAGATTTCCTGGCCGAGTTGTGCCAGCAGTGGGAGAGCGAAGCCAAGCGGGCGGCGGACTCAGGAATCCGTGTGGTGCTGGTGCGAAGCGGTTTCATCTTATCCACCGAAGGTGGAGCTCTGCCCCGTATGCTCCCGCCCTTCAAAATGTGTGTGGGTGGCCCCTTGGCCAGTGGGAAACAGTGGATGTCCTGGATTCATATCAAAGACGAGGTCGAAGCCATTCGGTACGCTATTGAAAAGGAGGGTATTGAAGGCCCGCTGAACTTGACGGCTCCCAATCCCGTCACCAATGCAGACTTTACCAGTGCATTGGCACGAGCCTTGAGACGCCCGGCTTTTTTCCGTGTCCCCGGATTCGTCCTGCGATTGATGTTTGGTGAGATGGCGGAGACCTTACTTCTCAGTGGACAGCGTGTGGTTCCCCGAAAATTGGAAAAGGACGGCTATCGATTTAGTTTTTCAGAGTTAAGCAAGGCCCTGGATGATCTCCTGGGGTGAGTGTCTCGCATGAAAGTACCGCTCAAGTTTCCAAATCTCAAGTCCCAAATTCAAACCTGAAACCTGAAACCTGAAACCTGGAACGCGCGCGAAGCGCGCTCCGACCTCACGAACTCACGTGGCGGTGCTTTGTTCGGCCAGATCCAACCTGATCTGTGCCTCACGAAGATCGAGCAGGGCCTGAGCGTAGTCCGTATCCGGATCATCGGAACGCAACAGCTGTTCGGCCTGCATCTGATGGGCTCTTGCTTGCTCCACATTGATCTGATCAGGAAGTTCAGCTGCTTCCGCCAATATGGAGACACGATCGGGAAGCACTTCTACGAAACCCCGACTGCAGAAGACCTTAGTTTCCTGAGAATCCCGGCGATAGGAAATGACTCCGATCTGGAGTTCCGACAACAGTGGCGCATGTCCGGGTAAGATCCCCAGATACCCTTCGGAACCGGGCACAACGACTTCCTCAACTTCCCCGCTGAAAAGCAACTGCTCAGGTGTGACAATCTCCAGCTCAATCTTCTCAGCCAAAATCCCTCTCTCTTTTTCTTCTCTCTTCTTTCTTCTCTTTTCTCTTTTCTCTTTTCTCTATTTTCTAGGCGCGAAGCGGGCTACTCTTACTCCATCTTCTCCGCCTTTTCCAGCACTTCCTCAATCCCGCCCACCATGTAGAAAGCCTGTTCAGGAATTTCATCGTACTTGCCTTCAGCGACCTCCCTAAAACTACGGATGGTCTCTTGAATAGGGACGTATTTCCCAGCTATTCCCGTAAATTGCTCGGCAACAAAGAAGGGTTGAGAGAGAAATCTGTGAATCTTGCGGGCTCGGCTGACCGTCACCTTATCCTCCTCAGAGAGTTCATCAATGCCCAGAATAGCGATAATGTCCTGAAGGTCCTTGTACCGCTGCAGAATCCCCTGTACCTGTCGCGCCACACTGTAGTGATCCTCGCCGATGACGCGGGGATCCAGAATACGACTGGTGGAAGCCAGCGGATCCACAGCCGGATAGATGCCCTGTTCGGCAATAGACCGTTCCAGGTTGGTGGTGGCATCCAGGTGAGCAAAGGCGGTCGCAGGAGCAGGATCCGTGTAGTCGTCCGCGGGCACGTAGATGGCCTGTATCGAGGTAATGGACCCCTTCTTGGTGGTGGTGATCCTCTCCTGAAGCTCACCCATCTCGGTGGCTAAGTTGGGTTGATATCCGACCGCCGAAGGCATGCGGCCCAACAAAGCGGACACTTCCGAACCTGCCTGAGTAAAGCGGAAAATATTGTCGATGAAGAGCAAAACATCCTGCCCCTCTTCATCCCGGAAATACTCAGCCGCTGTCAGACCGGTCAAGCCAACGCGCAGCCGAGCTCCGGGTGGTTCCGTCATCTGGCCGAAGATGAGAGCCGTCTTATCGAGGACACCCGATTCCTTCATCTCCAACCAGAGGTCGTTGCCCTCACGAGTGCGCTCACCCACACCGGCGAAAACGGAAAAGCCTCCGTGTTGAGTGGCAATTCGGTGGATGAGCTCCATGATAATGACGGTTTTTCCAACTCCAGCCCCTCCAAACAAACCAATTTTTCCGCCTCGAGAAAAGGGTTGGACCAGGTCAATCACCTTGATGCCCGTCTCCAGCATTTCCGTTTCCGTGCTCTGCTCTTCCAGTGTTGGAGCAGGCCGATGAATCGGGTAGGTCTTCTTGGCTTTGACCTCCCCTGCCTGATCGACCGGCTCTCCCAGCACATTGAGCACACGTCCCAGGATTTCGCGTCCGACCGGGACAGAGATAGGGGCACCGGTGTCGATGGCTTTCATGCCCCGAACCATCCCATCGGTGGGCTGCATGGCGATGCACTTCACCATATTGCCTCCCAGGTGTAGGGCCACTTCAAGGATGTTGTCGATGGGAATCGGTGAATCAAAACCCTCGGAGGTCACTCGGATGGCATTGTAAATCGCCGGCACATGTCCGCCCTCGAACTGGACGTCGATGACCGGCCCCATGACTTGGACCACTTTTCCAACTATTTCGGCCATATTCTGAACTCCTGTCTGTTGCTTTCGTTCGTCCTCACTACTTGTCCTCCACCAGTGCTTCCGCGCCACCAATGATTTCGATGATTTCGGTCGTAATCGAGGTCTGACGCATACGATTCATTCGTAGAGTCAAGCTTTCAATCATATCCTTGGCATTTCGGGTAGCCGCATCCATGGCCGTCATCCTGGACCCATGCTCAGCGGCTTCGGACTCCAGCATGGCTCTAAACACCTGTGTTTCCACATGCCGTTCAAGCAGATGATCGAATAAAACCGACGGGGGTTGCTCGTAGATGTGATCAAGAAGAACTTCCTCTTGATCGTCGAAGTCCAGGCGTTGTATGGGCAGCACCTTTTCGATGACCACATTCTGCTGGACCACCGACTTGAACTCGTTGTACACCAGGTAAATCGCATCCAACTCCCCGGCCAGATAGTAATCGATGATGCTCCGGGAAATTTCCTGGGCGTACTTGAGATCAACGCGGCTCATGATGTTGACGTATTCATGCCGGACGGGCCAGGGACGGTGTCGAAACCAGTCCGCTCCCTTTCGACCCACCAGCGTCAGGCTGATGGTTTCATTGATGTTTTCTTCCCGGATGTAGCGAGTAGCCGCCTTGATGATGTTCGAGCTGAAAGCACCACACAGTCCTCGATCGGATGTGACCACCACCAGCATCACCTTGTCGCCATCCCGTTGCACCAACAAAGGGTGGAGTTCCGGATTGGCACGAGCGGCCAGGGAATTCAACACCGCCAGCATCCGATTTGCGTAAGGACGGGCGGAAAATATCCGGTCTTGAGCCCGTCTCAACTTGGATGCTGCGACAAATTTCATGGCTCGAGTAATTTGCTGGATATTCTGAACGGACCGCACTCGTCGTCGAACGTCGCGAACATTCCCGCCCGGCATGGTTAATGTAAACTCCCTGTTTTTTCTTGATTTAGGCCCGGGTTATGCATTATCCGGGCTAGGCCGCTCTTTCGTCTTCAAAGCGAGTCTTAAATTCTGTAATCGCTTCGTGTAGTCTCTTCCGCAATTCTTCATCCAGCGCCTTCTTGTCCAGGATTTCCTTTAAGAGGTCTGACTTGCTCAGGTTCATAAACTCGGAGAGACCCTTTTCAAATTCTGCGAGCTGGGAGACTTCAATACTGTCCAGAAGCCCTTCGGTTGCCGCCAGGATCAGCACAATCTGCTGATCCACACCGATGGGCTCATATTGACTCTGCTTGAGAATTTCAGTCAGTCTTTCGCCTCGGGCCAACTGGTGTTGGGTCGCCTTGTCCAGATCGGAGCCAAACTGGGCAAAGGCGGCCAGGGCACGATATTGAGCCAATTCAAGCCTCAGGGTCCCTGCCACCTGCTTCATCGCCTTGATTTGGGCATTACCACCCACCCGGCTGACCGAGTTCCCCACATGTATTGCAGGTCGGATGCCCGAGTAGAACAGATCGGACTCCAGAAAAATCTGGCCATCGGTGATGGAAATCACGTTGGTGGGGATGTAGGCGGCAATGTCGCCTGCCTGGGTTTCGATCACCGGCAAAGCGGTCAGACTGCCCCCTCCCCGTTCGTCGCTCATCTTGGCGGCCCGCTCCAGAAGCCTACTGTGAAGATAAAAGACATCACCCGGATAGGCCTCCCGGCCGGGCGGTCTTCTCATCAGGAGGGATATTTCTCGATAGGCGGCGGCATGCTTGGACAGGTCGTCATAGACAATCAGCGCATGACGCTTGGTGTCGCGGAAGTACTCCCCCATGGAGCAACCGGCATAAGGTGCCAAATACTGCATGGTGGCCGGATCAGAAGAAGCCGCCACCACCACAATGGTCTTCTCCATGACGCCATAGTCGGCGAGGGTCTTCACCACTCGCGCAACGGTAGAGCGCTTCTGGCCGATGGCCACATAAATGCACACCATGTCGGTGTCCTTTTGATTGATAATCGCGTCGATGGCGATAGCACTTTTGCCCGTCTGGCGATCACCAATAATGAGCTCGCGCTGTCCTCTACCGATGGGAATCATGGAGTCGATGGCTTTGAGACCGGTCTGGACGGGCTCGCGAACCGGCTGACGATCCACCACCCCCGGGGCCAGCCTTTCCACGGGAATGTACTCTTCTGTTTCCACCGGCCCTTTACCGTCAAGCGGTCGGCCCAGGGTGTCTACGACACGCCCCAACAAAGCCTCCCCCACCGGCACTTGCATGATGCGCTTGGTACGCTTGACCAGATCTCCTTCTTTGATCTTATGAAACTCACCGAAGAGAACCGTTCCTACGTTGTCTTCCTCAAGATTAAAGGCAAGACCATAGACGTCGTGAGGAAACTCCAGAAGCTCCAACGACATGACCTTTTCCAACCCATGCACTCGAGCAATGCCGTCACCGGCTGAGAGGACTGTGCCCACCTCACTGACCACGACTCCAGTATCGAAATCTTTGATTTGTTCCTTGATGATCTTGCTGATTTGGTCTGTATTCAATGTCATGATTTAGTTGAACTCATTACCTCTTTCTACTTGCCGGCTAAACGACGTCGAAACTCCTCCAGCTGAGTGCCAATCGAACCATCGTAAATGGTTGACCCAATCTGTAGTTTCAATCCTCCAATCAACGACTCATCCACGTGATAATTGATTTCCACCTTCTTGCCCGTCAAAGTCGAAACCACTTTTTGAAGACGTTGATCCACGGCCTTGTCCACCTTCTCACAAGCAAAGACCTCGGCACGCACAATACCATGAAGGTCGTCCAATACATTCGCGTATGCTTCGAGCACCTCTTGAAATTGAGGTAGACGAGCGCGCTCGATCAAAACCAGAATAAAATTTACCGAAGTCTGGGTCAGAGGAATCTCTTTAGCCAATTCCTGGATGATCTTCCGCTTCGCTGAAAAAGGAATGGCCGGATGGGTGAGCGTTTCCATCAGTTCCTTGTGCGAACCCAGTAGTGCAGAAAAACTCGACAGCTCTTCCAGCACCTGATCTTCCTGCTTTAATTCCACGGCTACATCAGCCAGTGCTTGGGCAAACTTCAAAGGGACCAAGGAAACCATCTTCTTACCTCGGCCAATCTTTCTAGCACGCTGTCAACACCGAGGTCAAGGCGGGGACTTTGAGTGGGTTATGCTAAGATGAAGCCGCCTACAGAGAAAAGGGAGAACAACTATGTCTGGCCAAGAAGCTACCAACTCGTTAGATCGTGATCCTGGTGTGACCGATGACACACCCATTGTCCCCTACCGTGTTATTCATGCTGAGATCCCCTTTTACTCGGATCCGGAATGTACTCAGGAGGTCCCTGAGGCAAAAATTGCCATTCTTGAGATGCTGGATCCCGACGACACCTTAGATGAACTGGACGTGGTACCCTCGCGAAAGAGGTATGAGCCCGGCCAACTTGTACGATGGACCCTCAACAACAAGACAGGATGGGAAGAAAGCTGGTACCGGCACCCTGAAAAATCCGAAATTGAGCGGGCCTGGGTTTATCACGTCGAATTCATCGGGAAGTTGCTCAAAGATCAGGGCACCTAGCATCCTCCGGGCTAGGTCCTAGGGCGTTGAGCGCCCACTTCGCATGCCGGCGAATCATGGGATCGTCATGCTGGAGGAGATTTTCCAATTCTGGGATCATCTCCGGATCCCCACTATTCCCCATCGCCACCACTACATTGCGCAGAAAGCCGCGCCATTTGGCGCGCTTGATGGGGCTGCCCCGATAGCGCTTCTGAAACTCCTCAGGCGAGAGACGCGCCAACTCGAGTAGCTGGGGCGCCCGATTTTCCTCTCTGGGTTTGAATTCCTCCACTGAAGAAACAGGGGCTTTTCTATTCCAGGGACAGACATCCTGGCAAATGTCGCAGCCAAAAATCAGATTTCCCATCGGTTCTCGAAACTCCTCGGGGATGTCTTCCCGCAGTTCGATGGTCAGATAGGAGATGCAGCGACGGCTATCGAGCAGATAGGGTTCGACAATGGCATCGGTTGGGCAGGCATCGATGCAGCGGGTGCAGGAGCCACAGAAATCTGCACCCGGGGCATCATATTCCAGTTCCAGATTCAGCAGAATTTCCCCAAGAAAAAACCAGGAACCCAAATCGCGAGACAACACGTTGGTATGCTTTCCCAGCCAACCCACTCCCGAATGGACAGCCCAGTACTTGTCCATGACAGGCCCGGTATCCACGTAGATTTTCGCCTCCACCTCAGGCTCAAATCCGCGTACATAGTCAAGAAGTTCCTCCAGCCTTTTGCCCAGAACTGCATGATAGTTCTCTCCCGAGGCGTAGCGGGAAATGGTCCCTCGTTCAGGACGTTCGTAGGGAAGGTCGTAGTCATGAAAATAGTTCAGAGAAAGAGAAACCACAGAGCGGGCATTGGCCAACACCTTCCTGGGATCGATCCGCTTCTCGGGTGTCCGCTCCATGTAGGCCATGGTTCCATGATATTGGCGGGCCAGCCAGGCCTCCAGAGCCTCTCCCGGCATCGCCGATAGGGGCGCAATCCCCACAGCCTCAAAACCTAAGGCATGAGCCTGATCCTTGATCCTCCGAGTCCGTTCCCTCTTGTCCATTGTCCTAAAGTTTCTGCTACCCTCTCTGCCGGGTCACAAGCAGTATAAGGGCTAGCCTTGTCATGAGAAAACTTGAGTTTGCGGACATTTTAGGTTTGGTGGTGGTCCTGCTCTGGGCTGCCAACTTACCCCTGGCCAAGGACGCCTTGAGGGAATTCTCTCCCATGAGTTTCAATGCAGTGCGTATCCCTCTGTCGGCCTTGCTGTTGTGGTTTCCGATGCTGCTTTTGAAAGGGCGAATTGATCTTCAGCCTAGAGATATCTGGAAGATACTGGTACTGGGCATCATCGGCAACGTTTTCTATCTCACGCTGTTCATCCATGGACTTGAACTAACCAAGGCCGGCAATGTTGGTCTGCTGATGTCAGTCGGGACTGTGTTCACCGCTTTGTTGAGCCGTCTCTTGGGGCATGAGTACCTGGGCCGCATGGTCTGGGTGGGCATCTTCTTGTCCTTTGGCGGCGTAGCGGTGATCCTGCTGGAAAGTGCGGAGTTTGCCGTTGGCACAGGGACACTGGTTGGAGACCTGATCACACTGGCTGCCGCCTGCTGTTGGTCCGTGTACACGGTTTTCAGTAAAACCCTGATGAAGAGCTATTCACCTCTCACTTTCACGACTCTCACACTGAGTGTCGGCGGCTTTGCTCTCTTTTTCATCTCGCTTCCTGATCTGATGGACCAAAACTGGGGCCAGATCTCCACGAAGAGTTATCTCGAACTGGGCTATTCTTCCATCTTCTCTCTGGCTGTTGCCTACTCCATCTGGTTTTACTGTGTGGACCGCCTGGGAAGTACGAAAACCGCCATCTATGCCAACCTGGTCCCTTTTTGGACACTTCTTTTCGCTTGGTTTTTTATTGGGGAGGAAGTCACCCTACTCCAAATCCTGGGAGGAATCCTGATTTTGACGGGAATTTATCTGACCAAGCTGAATAGGAAGCTGACAACTGACAACTGACAGCTATCTGTGGTCTGTTGTCTGTATCTTATTGAGTCATTCCGAACTGTCGAAGCATATACTGATAGAAGGGATCATTCGTATACTCCCGAACCCAGTTGATCGAAAGCACACAACGTTCGTACTTGTCGGCCAGTTTCTTGAACACCACCGTCGATTCGGTGTCCGGCTCCAGTTCGCTGGCCACCCTATAACTGCGGCGCCCTGTGTCGACATAGTAGGAATGAGAAAGGGTCCGTCTTCCGTAGGTCAGGCTCTCGGGAAACATTCCCAGGATAAACAGCGTGTGGTCCCCGATCTGCTGGTAGCATTCCTTTTTTCTTGACCGAGGAGCTTCCAGGGCTACATTTATCATGTCCGCCAGGTAACCTAAGCACTCACCGTTTTCACCCTTCAATTTATACAGGTTATCCACGTACATGAAGTGGGTGAGCAGATCACTGAGATAAAACAGTAGATCCTTATCGGGTATGCTTGCCTGGGTCAGGGCCCGATCGGCCACAGTTCGGAAATGCTTCTTAACCGGATGATTGCTAGGAATGCTCTGACCTTCGTACGTCACTTTCCCCGCTTTCTAGTCCCGGTAGTCCCTATAAGAAAGTGTACCCTATCGTGTGCCCCCTTCGTGCAAACTGCATCCTACAATAGCCCTCTGATGTTATGGGTGATTCGAGCGGAAAGGCCCGCAGGCTCTGTTGGAGAGCAGTCAGAGCCGTGGGCTTTAGCCCATGGGCCCGTCTGGAGAACCCAGGCGCTGGTCCCGACGGCGAAGGGCCGCCTCGTAGCGCTGTTTCTCTTCATCCGTTTCTGGAATCAGAGACGGCGCCTGTGTCGGCCTGCCCTTCTGATCCAGAGCAACATAGGTCACAAAAGCGGTGCTGGTTTTCAGACGCTGACCGCTGAGCGGATCTTCTGAAAAGACCTGAACCTCCACTTCCATCGAGGTGGTGAAGACCCGGGTAACAAACGCCTCCAGCAGCACCAGCTGACCGACTTTAATGGGGTGGAGAAAAGAAACAGAGTCAACGGAGACCGTCACCACCGGCAGCCTGGCATGGCGAAAGGCGGCAATGGCTCCGGCCACATCGAGCAGGTGCAGCACCTTGCCTCCGAGAATATTGCCATGGATATTGGCGTCGTTAGGGAGAACCATCTCCGTCATGCTCGTTCGGGATTGCGAAACCGGTTTGCCTTTCATGGATTGTATTTCTGCAATAAGACACAACACGGAACAGGATTCTGTGATATTTTCATTACGGTATGACGATACAGAATCTGCAGTTAGTCAATATCCTTGTTCTCATTATGGCCGGGCTCATCGTCGTGGAGACCATTATACTCGTGGTGACCACCTTGAGTTTGAGCAAGCAGATTCAAGATCTGGATCAAAACCTGCGCGTTCTCTCCCAGCGATCCGCTCAGGGACTGGCCTTTGCTCGGCGGGTGATCACCGCCATAGAAGAGGGCACCCCTCAACTCGCCCAGGTTGAAGACGCGGTGGAAAAACAGCTCTCCACATTGGTGGAAACGACAAAGACGGCCGATCAGGCGTTGGGACGCGGCCTTGATTTGCTGCGTTTTGAAACGGGAGAAGCCCGGGGCCAAGTGGATACCGTTTTGAGCAAGTTCTCACAGCAAACCTTCAGGCTTCATCGTTTGCTGATCCATCCTGCTATGCGGGCTTCTGAAATCGTTCACGCCGGCGTCAAAATCCTCAAACAGACTCTTTCCAGAGAGGCCAAATCACCGGCCTCATACGGGCCTGACAAGGAAACCTTCATCTAGCTTCCAGGATCACGGTCGTCTCGATCCGTTCGCCGTCCCGAAAAACAGCAACATCCACCTCATCACCCGGATTCTTGGTTCCCAGAGCACGGATAAACTGGCGAAGACTGTCCATGGTCTGACCATCGAAACGTACCAACACGTCCCCATCCTTCAGACCGGCTCTTGCTGCCGGGGTCTCCCCCAGAATCTTCTCAAAACGAACTCCTCCCAGGCTCCACCCCGTGTCGGGGAGCGATCCAAACCAAGTGCGGCCTCTCCTCCCCCCACGCCTCCTTGCCCGCTCCGGTCCACGATCCACCTCCACATACTGGAGAGGCTGATGCAGCTCGAGCAGTCGATGCACGGTGCTTCGCACCACTTCCAGAATCTGATCAATAGTCTGGACGTTGATCCGCTCCCAGTCATCTGAAGGCCTGTGGTAATCACTGTGCAAACCCGAGAAGAAAAACAGCACCGGGATTTTCTTGCTGGAGAAGGAAAGATGATCACTGGAACCACGCGAACTATCGGAATAAGAAAATTGCAGAGGTGAGGTCTTCTGCACCTCATCCAGAATCCCCCTGAACTCTGCCGCGGTTCCTACTCCACCGATCAAGAGATTTCCTTGACTCCGCCCAATCATGTCCATATTGATCATGGCCACCGTGTTTTCCAGCGGCATGGTGGGGTGCTCCGTATAGTATCGCGACCCCAGCAGACCCAGCTCTTCCCCGGCAAAGGCGATGAAAAGCAAGCCCTGCTGCAAGGGAGAATCTCTACTGAAATCCTGAGCAAGCTGCAGCAATGCCGCCGTTCCTGAGGCATTATCATCCGCTCCATTGTGAATCTGATCGATGAGTTCGGGAGCCAGAGATCCCGTGGTCCCCAAACCCAAATGGTCATAGTGAGCACCGATGATGATGATCTTGTCTGTTTGCCCAGGTAGGAAACCCAACACATTCCTCACCGTGTGTTGAACCTTGACAACATCCAGCGAAACAGTGGCAGTGACGCCGAGATCGAAGGAGACAGGAGTCCAATGAAGGTTGATTTCCTCAACGATTTCAACAGAGTTACGGCCGCCTTTCTCAAGCAGGCGCTCACTCCATTCCGGACTGAGTCTGATCGAGTGGATTCCTATGCTCTCCACTCGAGATCGACGGGAACGGGGCTCCTCATCGGGTGGGTGGTTCAAGCCATCGGAGAGGAGAATGATACCCACAGCCCCTCTCTTCTTAGCGTTCATCACCTTATACAGCACGGTTGCGTAAGGCGTGAGTTCCTTCCCTGCGAAACGACTCTCTTCCGCTTGCTCCTGGGGCTCATGCTCAAAGATCAGCACGATCTTCCCGACCACATCGAGATCTCTGTAGTCGTCATACTCCAGTTCGGGCGCCGAAATGCCGAAGCCGGCGAACACCAACGGTCCCTGAACGACCGTATCCGGACCCGAGGTCAACGGCACGTAATCCTTCAGCACTTCCAACCGAATCTGTTCCGTTCCCGTTTCCAAAGTGACCTGATTTTCCGGGCCCAGGGATCGTCCCATGCTGATATCGAATTCCTGGAAATAGGTTTGTTGATTTCCAGCCGGCAGAAGACCATATTCCCGAAAGAACTCCGCAAGATAATCGGCTGCCTGCTCAAGCTCCGGACTGCCATTGCCACGCCCTTGCAGTTCATCCGAAGCCAGATAACGCAAATGCCCCATTAAATTGTCCCCTGTGCTGGGTTGGGGTTGAGCCAGAGCCGGCGCGATCGGCGCGATCAGCAGCAACACAATCGTGCTGCCAAAACAAGCCATCCGGACTTTACTCACCGCTAAAACCTCTTTATTTGAAAAACCCTGAAATTTCACACTTGAAACGTGATGCCCATTATAATGAGTTCCTCCTATGAAGGAAGTGCTCAAAGCGATCCAATACAAGAATATCGACGAAGCGCAGAGAATCCTGGCCGAAAGCATGGATGGGAAAATCCAAATATTCGACGACGCAGGTGAGGAACCTCAGGGTCTGCTGAGCATCATACCCCAGGATCGCCTCCCCGAAAATGAGTTTTACCGTCTGCTGGACACCAAAATAGGAACCCTGATCGAGGTGGAGAAAGTCTCCTATTCAGGCTATGGGCCACCCGCCGAAGGGCAGGATTATATGGGCTTTGTCAGCGAGAAAGTCGCCTACGTTCTGAAAGGGTGCTGCTTGCCTGTTGAAATCGAAAGCTGTCCCCAGGGGGCCACGGACATCCATCACCTGGAAGCGATGGTCCTGGACCGTGAACATCCCCTCGATCGTGCTCATTTGGCCAAACATTTGCAACTTCCTTCAGAGTGGGACTTCGACAGCCTCTTCGCTTTGATCGCACAGGGTCAATGCACGGCCGAGGAGATCGATCGCCTCATTCATGAGGGGCAATAGCAAGAAGAACTGTGTAGGGGCGCACAGACGTACGCCCTATAAGCCGTTGATGAAGCAAGGTTTGCGGGCGCACGTCTGTGCGCCCCTACATACCTGAATCAGCGTCAAGCAGGTGGGTGCGAGACGAAAAGCTCTCAGGAGCCACCGGCAGGGTTTCCTGCCTCTTGAGATAAAACTGCATTTGACCACTGTAAAATAGGAGTTTCACCGTGAGCCGACCCATCATGTACAGCTGTTGCACAATAATGGCCATCAAGATCGTAAACCAGCTTTGCTGGGGCAACAACCACTCGATTCCGGTGTAGAGGACAACCCAGGCCAATCCGACAACGGTGATCAACAGGTAAAACCCGAAAGAAGAAAAGAAAGAAGTCGTACAGAACTTCAGCGCGGAGAAAAACGCGACGACGACACTTGTGCGATCCTCGAGCGCTGTCTTGATCTTGGCATAGTCAAAGAGCATATTCAGAAAAAGGAAAATCACCAGTACGATCCCATAGCGCGACACATCCCAATAAAAGGCGCCTCTGTCGGTGACTGCCGCGTTGGTGAGCTTCTCCCCTAGATCGCTCAACGGTTCAACGATCCAACTCCCCACAAACCAGAAAGCCAAGACGGCCAGTACCGTCAACCGGAAGAACCGCCCGAAAAACATCCCTCCATTGCGAAAGAACTCACGGAGACTGGTGCCCTTTGGATCCAACGCCAAAGAGCCCACGGCGGCAGCCAGCAGAAAGGAATTGAGCAGAATATAAAGAGCTCCCAAAGAGACAATGAGCCAGGGCAACCGGGTGAGCTCCCCATCCAGTAGAACTTCCCAATTGCGCGCGAAAGGACCAGCCCCCAGCACCCACGGAGTAAAGGTGGAAGCAAACCCCGTCACTCGATCGGTAAAAAGCGTGTACCAGTCGTAATCCAGCTGTCCCACCAATTTGTCACGGTACAACCCTGGCCCCAGAGAGTCCTCAAAGACCTGCATGAAGGGCACCAGCAGAAGGGCAGCAACCAACAGGTTTGCGAAATAAAAATAGAAGACTGTTTTCTTGTGATTTCCCAGCTGATTCCAACCCTGCTTCAATATTCCAAGCATGATCAGGCGATGAAGGCAAACATCTCCAATAGATTTTGCAGCCAGAACAGCCACTTGGAGGCCCACTTCCTGGTGGCCAGGGAAAAACCCTCTTCCTCCTTGGCATAGTGGCTGTTGTTGGTGGGATCAATGTCCAGCAGGAGTTTGCGCTCAGGATCCACGACGGCGTATCTCAATCGAACCGGCTTTTCCAACCGATACCTGTGCCATCGATCCTGTCCATCCCACTGTCTGCGGATCTCCTCTCCATCTTCAAAGACCATCAACACTTCCACCGGGAACTTCGCTCCTTCGAAGCGCTTGACCACCACCTCCGTCAAATATTGCTCTTCGGTGTCCTCTGTCTCTTCTCCGGTGCTGGGAGACTCCTCTTGATTCTCGTCAAACACTCCCTTTGGGTCGGGAACCTTCTTCGAGGTCGCTGTTTCGATCCCATAATCCACCAGTTCGGAGCTGAAGAAGGTCTGCTCAAAGAACCAACCCAGATCCTGTTGGGCGACTTCGTTAATGGTCTCGATAAAATCACGGGTGGTAGGATGCTTGAATTGATATCGCTGAAAGTAGGTGCTCATGGCTTCCAGCATCAACTCCTCTCCCAGCCAGCGCTCCAGCGTCCACAGAATCATCTCAGGCTTACTGTAGGAATTGACACGGTAGCTGGTGCGCCCCAGATATTCCCAGCCGCGGCGGGTCATGACATCCAGTTGGCCGCCCCGTCGCAGAGAAGCTAAAGAGCCCGTTTCAAAGGGGATTTCAACGGAGTTAAAGACAAAAGGAATTCCCCCAAAAAGTCTTCTCATAAAACGGCTAGGAGGGTAAGCGTACTTTTGCACTCGTGACTCGGACCACGAGTTCAGCCCTTCGTCCAGCCATGATTCTTCAAACTCATTGTTTGCCGACATCCCATACCACCATTGGTGGCCGACTTCGTGAATCGTCACTCCCTCCGGTGAAAGGACCTTCTCAGGAGCCCAGAAGTTCGCTCCTCCCGTCAAAAAGGTGGGATACTCCATGCCTCCGCTGCCGCTTCGGTAGGCGGGGTCAACGACCGTGATGGTTTCATACGGATAAGGACCAAACCAGGTCCCATAGTAGTGAAGAGCGTGTTGGATAGCGGTGAAATATCTCTCTTCCAAATGCCGGTGCTCGGGCAAAAGCAGTAGCGTCATGTCCACTTCGGGAAGGGGAGGGTGGGAAAAACGTCTTTTCCTTTCCAGAAAACGTGGGCTGGCGGTCCAGGCAAAGTCGTGTACGTCCTCCTGGAGGTAGCGATAGGTGGTCGTCCCATCACCATTGTCCCGTTGATCAACTCTTTTGCCCGTGGCACCCACCACAAAATCGGTGGGGACGGTAAAGGAGACGTCATACACTCCAAAGTCGGCAAAATATTCGGTGGACTGGTGATACTGATGACAATTCCATTGACCCTCCTGAACCACACCGATCTTGGGAAACCATTGGGCCACGAAAAAGTAATCTTCCGCCCAGCCCGTTCGACGCGTCCCCTTGGGCAACCTGGACTCAAAATCGATACGAAACTTAATTTCTTCTCCTGCAGGAAGGGGCTGATCCAGCTCGATCCTCAAAACGCTTCGGTCCATCTCGTTGTCATCATCCGGATGGATGTACTCCATTTTGGTCACTTGCCGGCGAGGAGCGTCCTGATCCGACATCACCTGGATCGATTCAACGTTGATGTACCCCCAGTAGTTATCGGGAATCTCCTTGGTCCCGTCCCAAAGGGGTCG
>JACZQQ010000211.1 GCA_022545645.1 Acidobacteriota bacterium
ACGGTCCGGTCCATCTCGTTGTCATCATCCGGATGGATGTATTCCCTTTTGATCACTTGCGGGCGAAAAGATTCCTCATCCGACATCACCTGGATCGATTCAACGTTCGTGTACCCCCAGTAGTCATCCGGAATCTCCTCGATCCCGTCCCAAAGGGGTCGGGAACTGCTTTCTCGAACAAAGGTGGAGCGATTGTTCCTGAAGGCATTCAGGTAAAGATGAAAACAGAAATCTTGCAGAGCCTGCCCGCTTTGATTCCTCCAGGTTAGAATCTCATGTCCCGTGACCTTCTTTTCGAGCGGATCCAGGCCAACCTCGATGCGGTAGTTCAAGATCCGATCACTGAGGTGGGGCCCGGAATCCTCCAGGACGGCTTCCTGAGACGATGCCAGCACCCTGGACCCGGCAAGGGTGCACAAAAAGGCTAAAAAAGAGATCCCACCAGCCCATCGGAACCAGTGTTTATGTAAGTAACTACAGCTAGTTAACATTGGGATCATCAGGTTGAATATGACGAAATTTCGACAACACCCGCTCGCGGGCAATCTGCCTTTCCAGGATGCCCAGAATGGTTGTGGCTCTCGCCTTCACACTATTCATTTCCAACAACTGCTGCTGATCAAAAACAGAAAAATTCAAGGAAGAACAGACGGAGTTGACCAGGGTTGGAAAATCCAGTTTCTCGATGACATCCGCTCCCAATCCCGGCTGGGTATTGGCTTCGTTCAACTCTCTAAAACCGAGAACCAATTGGGTCGATATCTCATTCATCTCCTGGCTGCTTGGCATCACCTCCTGCAAGAGCTTGACCCGGGCAACCCGGTAGGGGGTCTCCCGAATAAACTCCACAATCCTGAAACGGTGGCGACCACTGAGGAGAATGTTGTACCGACCTTCTTCCAAGTGCTCGTATTGAGTAATCAATCCCAGTCCGCCAGTGTTGAAGACCTTCGGACTTTCGTCCTGTGTGCTTCCCCAACCGGGCTGTAGAAGCGCCATTCCGATTTGCCGGTTGCCCTCAAGAGCATCCGCCACCATCTGCTTGTACCTCGGCTCAAAGATATGAAGGGGCAGGACCGTACGGGGAAAAAAGACCACATTGGGCAAGGGAAAGATAGGAAGTTCCTGAGTATCTGGAAAGCTTGGGTCTTGGCCCGGCATTTAACAGCAGAGGCTAAGCTAGATCAGGCGGAAAAGCAAGGGGAAGAGGCTGACAACAGACAACAGACAACAGACAACAGACAACAGACCCACTGAACCACTCGCAGCTGACAACTGGACCCTGGAGCGCGCTGGCGCTAACTTCTCAGCGATCTGAGGACGTAGTGGAGAATTCCGCCGTTTTGATAGTAACTCACTTCATTGGGGGTGTCGATACGGGTGATCACATGGAAGGTTTTTTCTGTACCCTCTTGATCAACCGCTCGGACCTTGAGCTTCTTGACCGGCTCCAGACCTTCTTCCAAACCCAGCAGATCATAGGTTTCCAACCCGGTGAGACCCAGGGTCTCCCTGCTCTGGCCTTCTTCGAATTGCAAAGGCAAGACGCCCATGCCGATGAGATTGCTGCGGTGGATACGCTCGAAGCTTTCGGCCAGCACCGCTTCCACCCCAAGCAAACGGGTGCCCTTAGCAGCCCAGTCCCGCGATGATCCGGCTCCATAGCCCTTACCGGCAATGACCAACAGCGGATCTCCTTCCTCTCGGTATTTCATGGCTGCGTCGTAGATCGAGATGGGCTCAGAAGAAGAAGGGTGGAGGGTGTATCCCCCTTCCGTTCCCGGCACCAGCAGGTTACGCAATCGGATATTGCCGAAGGTTCCCCTCGTCATGACCTCGTGATTCCCCCGACGAGATCCAAAGGAGTTGAAATCCTTTGGTTTCACACCGTGAGCCATAAGATAGGCTCCGGCAGGGCCCTCTTCAGGAATGGAACCGGCAGGAGAGATGTGGTCGGTGGTCACCGAATCTCCCAGCACTGCCAGGACCCGCATACCCCGGATGTCCTTCAGAGGTTGGGGTTCCCGAGGCATGTCCTCAAAGAAAGTGGGCTGTTTGATATAGGTCGAACGGTCGTCCCAGGCATACCGATCCCCTTCGGGAATGGGCAGGGCGCGCCATGTTTCATCTCCGCTAAAGACATCAGCATACTTACGGGAAAACATCTCGCTCTTTACCGAACGACGAAGAGCGGATCGAATCTGTTCCTCGGTAGGCCAGATATCACTCAAATAAACGTCCTTTTCATCGCTGTCCTGGCCCAGAGGCTGGTTGTAAAGGTCGATGTCCATTCGCCCGGCCAGAGCATAGGCTACAACCAGAGGTGGGGAGGCCAGATAGCTAGCACGAACAAGGGAGTTGATGCGCCCTTCAAAATTGCGGTTACCGGAGAGCACGGCACAAACCACCAGGTCCTGCTCCTGGACGGCGCGAGAGATCGGCTCCGAGAGTGGGCCGCTGTTTCCTATGCAAGTGGTGCAGCCATAACCCACCAGCTGAAATCCCAGTTGATTGAGAAAGGAGAGTAAACCCGCTTCCTCGAGATACTCCGTCACAACCTTGGATCCGGGGGCCAGACTGGTCTTGACCCAGGGCCGGCTCTGGAGACCTCGCTCAACCGCATTCTTGGCCAGCAACCCTGCTCCCAACATGACCGAAGGATTCGAAGTATTGGTGCAGCTGGTAATGGCGGCAATGACCACGGATCCATGGCGAAGCTCCCTCTCCTCGCCATTGGGTGCCTCACCCGTCATGGCCTTCAAACTCTCCGCAAAGGCCTCCTTGGACCGTCGCAGAGGGATGCGGTCCTGAGGGCGCTTGGGTCCGGCCAGACACGGCTCTACCGTTGCCAGGTCCAGTTCCAGGGTGTCACTGTATTCCGCTTCAGGGCTTTCCTCGGTGTGAAAAAGACCCTGTGCCTTTGCGTAGGCTTCCACAAGCGCGATCTGCTCGGCACTGCGGGCGGTGAAATCCAAATACTCGAGAGTTTCTGCGTCAATGGGAAAAATGGCACAGGTTGCCCCATATTCAGGGGACATGTTCCCAATGGTGGCCCGATCGGCCAGAGAGAGCTTCGTCATTCCGGTTCCATAAAACTCAACCAATTTCCCCACCACACCTTTCTCACGCAGCATCTGGGTAATGGTGAGCACCAGGTCAGTGGCGGTCGTCCCTTCCGAAAGGGTTCCAACCAACCTGAACCCGACCACCTGCGGAATGAGAAGACTGATGGGCTGGCCAAGCATGGCCGCTTCCGCCTCGATCCCGCCAACACCCCAGCCCAATACTCCAAGTCCATTGACCATCGTGGTGTGGCTGTCCGTTCCCACCAGCGTGTCGGGATAGGCAACCGGTCGGCCCTCAATCTCGGACTCAAACACCACTTGAGCCAGATACTCCAGATTGACTTGATGCACAATGCCGGTGGCCGGGGGAACAACGCGGAAATTACGGAAGGCAGATTGTCCCCAGCGCAGAAAGGCGTACCGTTCCCGATTCCGCTCAAACTCTCTCTCCACGTTGAGTTGAAAGGAGTTGGACTGACCAAAGGAATCCACCTGAACCGAATGATCGATGACCAGTTCCACAGGGACCAGAGGATTAATTCTGTCCGGGTCTTCTCCCATTGCGGCCATGGCATCACGCATCACGGCCAAATCCACCAGGGCAGGAACCCCGGTAAAGTCCTGAAGGAGAACTCGCGCCGGTGTGAAAGCGATTTCCCGATCGGGTTGCTTTTTGGGGTCCCAATGGACCATGGCCTCGATATCTTCACCCGTGACCGCTTCTCCATCCTCGTGGCGAAGCAGGTTTTCCAACAGGATTTTCAGCGAGAAGGGTAATCGGCTGATATCTCCGATCCCTTCCACTCCGGCGGTGAGACTAAAGTAATCCACTTCCCGCCCTTGAACTTCCAAAGTGGAGCGGACCCCGAAACTATCCAAACTTTTTCTAGCCATAATAAAGTCTCTGGTAAGAACAATACTGCCGTCATTGAACAACTGCAACCGGAGCAATTCTGGGACAGGCCCAAAACTCTGGCGGAAGTCCCTGAATTCAAAGGAGAATTTTTGAGGCTGGCACCGAACTCCCCCACCCCGCTTCGCAACGAGAACCCCGACATTCACGTCTGCGGTCTGTGGTCAATCTTCCCCCCTTCCTAATTTAGTACAATTTTCTAATGCCCAAGAGGATTACTCTTATTCCGGGAGACGGAATCGGTCCTGAGGTGACCGCTGCTGCGGTTCAGCTTCTGGACGCGGCCGGAGCCGACCTGGAGTGGGAGGAGGTGGAAGCCGGCCTGGAGGCTGTCTCCAAATACGGTAAACCCCTTCCCGATCGAGTTCTGGAGTCTATTCAAAAGAACAAAGTGGCCCTGAAAGGCCCCCTGACCACTGCTGTGGCCACAGGCTTTCCCAGTGCCAACGTGGAACTGAGACAGAGACTGAAACTCTACGCCAGCTTGCGTCCGGTCACCAATGTTCCCGGTATTGAGAGCCGCTTCGGGGAAGTGGACGTCATCATTGTCCGGGAAAATACGGAGGGTCTCTACTCCGGCCTGGAACAAACCATCACTGCAGGTGTCACCCAGAGCTTGAAAATTATCACCCGGAAGGCCTCTGCCCGCATCGCCCACTTTGCGTTCGAGTATGCACGCAAATGGAATCGAAAAACGGTGACCACGGCGCACAAGGCCA
>JACZQQ010000212.1 GCA_022545645.1 Acidobacteriota bacterium
AGCCGTTGGCGAACGCCTGCGTCAGGCGGTGACTGAGGCGAAAATCTACAGCTTCGTATCCGACGAAAGTCCTCTCCCTTCTGTCACTATCTCAGTTGGAGTCGCTCACCTGATCGCTGAGGATACGCTCGAAACCTTTGTCGCACAGGCCAGGCAGGCACTCAGTCATGCCAGAGAAGGCGGGGGCAACCGGGTGATTAAAGCCGACCGCCCTTCCTGATACGCTTACAAACACGCACTGCAAAAACTGCATTCCAAAGTATGCACAAAGGTGTGGCGGAGAGGGCGGGATTTGAACCCGCGGTACAGTTACCCATACACACGCTTTCCAAGCGTGCTCCTTAAGCCACTCGGACACCTCTCCGGAACTCCTGACTATGCAAATCGGAGGAGGTGGGATTCGAACCCACGTGCCCAGCTCATCACCAGACAACCCGATTTCGAGTCGGGCCCGTTACGTCCACTTCGGTACTCCTCCATATTAAAACGATTACAACCAGCCGGGAGGGAGAAGTCAAGTCAGGAGGGGAGGGGAAAAATTGGGGGATCAACCTGGGAATCAAGATGGTATAGTATGACTTTTCGCGGGACATCAAGGAGTCCCTGTAACAGGTCTCGGGCCTGTGCAACATGCCCTTCGAACCATGTCAGGTCCGGAAGGAAGCAGCATTAAGAAGGTTAGCGTGTGTGCCGCAGATTCCCCGGGACCTGACCATTTTTCTCACTAGACTGCCATGAGTTACCAGGTTCTGGCACGAAAATGGAGGCCCCAAACTTTTGACGAGGTGGTGGGGCAGGAGACCGTCACCAAAACTCTACAAAACGCCATCAAGAGTGAGCGCATTGCCCATGCCTTCCTCTTTTCAGGCGTCCGTGGTGTCGGCAAGACCACCACGGCACGCATTCTGGCCAAAGCACTGAACTGCCAGGAGGGTCCGACGCCTTCCCCGTGTGGTGAGTGTGTTTCCTGCCGGGAAATCAAAGAGGCGAACAGTATCGATGTGCTGGAGATCGATGCTGCCTCCAATACCGGCGTGGATAATATGCGAGACCTTCGGGAAAGTGCCCGATACGGGACGGCCCGGGATCGGTTCAAGATTTTTATTATCGACGAAGCGCACATGCTCTCCAATGCGGCCTTCAACGCTCTTTTAAAGACCCTGGAAGAGCCGCCGCCGCACGTGAAGTTCATTCTTGCTACCACCGAGTACGCCAAGATTCCGGTGACCATCGTTTCCCGCTGCCAACAGTACGATTTCAAACCCATTCCTTTTTTGCTGATCCTGGAGCGCCTGAAACTGCTCACCCGGGAGGAGGGAATTGAGATCAGTGAGGACTCCCTGAGAGCCATCGTGTCTGTCGCCGAGGGCAGTATGCGCGATGCCCAATCGGCGCTGGATCAGATCATTGCCTTTGGCGGCAAGCAGATCCCGGATGAAGCTGTGCGGGTCCTGTTGGGCGTGGTGGACGAAAGAGCCATTCTCTCGCTGGTTGACGCGGTCCTTGAGAGGGACGTCAAGGTTCTGGTGGAGCAGGTGCAGGAGCTGGTGAACTCCGGAGTGGATCCGCGGAATTTTTGTCGGAAGCTGATTCACCACGTGAGGAATTTGATGGTCTGTCGAGTGACGGGATGGGACGAGCGTCTTTTGAATCTGCCCGACACGGCAAAGGACGAGATTCTCAAGCAGTCTGAACAGTTTTCCCAACTCGACCTCATCCGCTTCTACGACCTTTTGAACCGAGCCGAGAACGATCTTCGTTGGAATTCCCATCCCTGGGTCCACCTGGAAATGACCCTCATGAAGTTGATAGAACTCACTCATCTGCCCAGTTTGGAAGATGTGATTGCTCAGTTGCAGCTGGGAGAAAAAGTCGGAAAGTCATCGCCTAAAGGCGGTGCAGTCCCATCGGGTGATACGGAATCGCTTTTTCCAGTCGCCAATAAGCGCCCACAGAGCAAAGACAAGAAGGGCAGCAGGGCGGTAGCATCCCCTGAAGCTGAAAAGACCGAAGAAGGAGAGGCTGTTTCTGAAAATCAGGTGATTTCTCATCTGCTTTCAGCCGTCCAGACCGAGAGCATTCGTCTTTACTCCTCCTTGCAGCACGCCTCCCGAACCACTCTCGAAGATGGGAAGCTCCTCATTTCCTTTCCTCAAAGTGAGGCCTTCCATCAGGGGGAGGTCCTGAGGTCGGACCATCAGGATCTGCTGTCCCGACTGTGTGCTAAAATTGTGGGCTCGGTACCGGAAATTGAAGTCCAACTGGAAGAGCCTCCGAAGGAACAACCCGATCCAAAGGAAGACCCCAGGGTGAAGACGTTTATGGAGATTTTTCCAGGCAAGGTGATTGTGGAGAAGGAAAATGCAGACTAAAAATCTTCAGCAGTTGATGAAACAGGCTCAAAAGATGCAGGAGAAGCTGGAATCCCAGATGGTGGATTTGAGGATTGAGGCCAGCAGCGGAGGTGGAATGGTTCAGGTGAGCATGGACGGGAAAAAGGAGCTACTCTCCATTGTCATAGATCCGGAGTCCGTGGATCCGGATGATCTGGAGATGCTTCAAGATCTCATCCTGGCTGCTGTGAACGAGGCGGGACGGAAGGTGGATGCCGCCTTGAGTGATCATCTCGGTGGAATGACTCAGGGTCTGCTGGGACACTGATTCAGCCATGACGAATCAAGAAAATCCCGTGCAGCGACTCATTGAGGAATTCAAGAAGCTGCCGGGCATTGGACCCAAATCAGCCCAGCGACTGGTTTTTCATCTGATTCGCAGACCCAATGAAGACTGTGAGAAGCTGGCCGAAGCCCTCTCCCGGCTGAAGGGGAGTCTGACGCTGTGTTCCGTCTGCAACAATATCACCGAAGTGGATCCCTGCCGGTTCTGCAGCAATCCCAACCGCGATTCCAAGATGATCTGTGTTGTGGAGGAGCCTTGCAATATCCTTTCCATTGAAAAGACCGGGGTTTATAATGGGTACTATCACGTTTTGCACGGTGTCATTTCTCCCATTCAGGGCATTGGTCCGGATGATCTGAAGCTGAAAAATCTGCTTGACCGGCTCAAAGGGAACCAGGTCGAGGAAGTGATCGTGGCCACTAATCCCACCAGCGAAGGCGAAGCCACCGCCCTCTATCTCTCCAAACTCATCAAGCCCTTGAATATTAAGCTCAGCAGAATCGCTTCGGGAATTCCGGTTGGCGCTGATCTGGAATATATCGATGCCGTCACCCTTGCCCGCTCGCTAACGGGACGACAACCTCTGTGAGCGCGCTCAGAGCGCTTCGCGCGCCTCCGTGCTTTCGTGCTTTCGTGCTTTCGTGCTGATCACGTGGTCAGGTGTCAGGCAGTCAGGTGGTGCTAGAATAGGCCCACATGCTGAAAGTGCGCTTTTTCGCTTCCCTGAAAGACTTGGTTGGGGAGTCTGAGCTGGAAATGCAACTGGAGCAGGAAACCTCAGTTCGAAAGATCTTCCAACAATTGGGAACCCGTTTCCCTGAGATCAAGAAGTACGAATCGATCATGTTGATCGCGGTGAATATGGAGTACGCGGATTTGGATGCCACGGTCACTCCCGGAGATGAAGTCTGTTTCTTCCCTCCGGTGAGCGGAGGGGCAAGATGATTCGAATCGTGGAAAGCAAGATCGATCGGGAAGAGATTGTCCAATCCGTTTCCACTCCGGAATCGGGAGCTATCGCCACCTTTGACGGTACGGTTCGCAATCATTCTCGGGAGAAGCCGGTCACCCATCTTCACTACGAAGCGTTTCCGGAAATGGCCCTCAAGGAATTGGAAAAGATCCGGGCTGAGGCCATGCAGCGTTGGCCCCTGAACGGCATGGCCATTGTCCACCGGGTAGGACGAATGGAGATCGGTGAAAGCAGTGTATTTATTGCGGTTTCCTCTGCCCATCGGAAAGATGCCTTCGAGGCCTGTCGCTTCGCCATTGACACCTTAAAAACAACCGTGCCGATCTGGAAGAAAGAGCACTACCAGGATGGTGAGGTGTGGATTGAGGGCTACGGTCAATGAAGGCTGCAGTCCTCACCATCAGCGACGGCTGCTATCACAAAAAGAGAGAGGACACTTCCGGGCAAAAGCTCTCTCAGATGCTCACAGAGAACCAGTGGGAGGTGGTCAGTACCCACATCGTGCCCGACGAGCTGTCCCGGATCCAGGAACAAATCCTGGAGCTCAGCCAGGATGCGGAAATTGATCTCATCGTCACCACAGGTGGAACAGGCCTTGCTCCTCGAGATGTCACTCCTGAGGCCATCCGACCCCTGTTGGAGAAAGAAATCGCCGGATTGCCCGAACTCATGCGTCTGCGCGGCCTGGAGAGTACGGATTTTGCGGCGCTCTCGCGATCTTTAGCCGGAGCCCGAGGGGAAACCCTGATCTTGAGTCTTCCAGGAAGCCCCAAAGGAGCTGCCCAATCCCTTCAGGCAGTCCTGAACATTCTTCCTCACGCCGTAGATATTCTGCACGGAAAGACGGCTCATGGAGCAACAGACAACAGACAACAGACAACAGACAACTGACAGCTGACAACCACCAACCGACCCCCTAGGACTTGGAACTTGGAACCTGGGACGCGCGCGCAGCGCGCCTTTCTGTGCTAATATGAGCCTAAAATGAGACAGATTTTTCTTCTGGTTCTCGTGCTTTCGGTTTCCACGGCCCACGGCG
>JACZQQ010000213.1 GCA_022545645.1 Acidobacteriota bacterium
ACCGATTGATGTGAAGGATCTTAGGCGATTTTAAAGCGATCCAAGAAATTGAATTCTATAAATTGGATTAGAATCCACGGGAAACCCGTAGCATTCGCGGATCAATTCTGTCAGTTGTCAATTGTCAGCTGTCAGCTTCCCTCAGTGCATATAGAAGAAGCAGGACACCACCGGAGGGGCCTCTGAAACGGCCAGGATGAACCCGTCCTGGCTCTCCACATTTTCCACAGCCTCAGGTGAGTCACTGAAAGTGTAGACTCGTGATTGATTTCCCAACAGGATGGGTGGAGAGTCCATGGGTACATCGGGGTCGATCTTAAACACCAGATCAAAAAGAAAACCTGGAAAAATAGGGGTCGCCTCTCCCGCAGTGAGACTTAACTTGATGACCGAGAGGGCAGGGTCCACCTCGCTGACCTGGACTTCGGTGGTGATCTCGGCCTTGATCTGATCGGAGATCAATCCCCGCCGGACGTGCTCGAAAGTCACCTGCTCATGGGGAAAAGTGATTTCCATTTCAATCTTTCCCACCTCGACCTCACCACTCCCTCTCAGAAAACAGGGAACCGTTACGGCGAAGCCCGGAAGCATGCGGTCTTCGCCCAGGTCCACACGAACCGGCTCTAAAGCTTGCGGCCTCATTCCGGCATAGGCCGGTATCAACCCAACCAAGACCAGGAGGGAAAGGAACAGACGCAAAGAGGTTCCGACAGGGAGGTTGGACATGATCAAACCTATCTTCCTAACACACTCCTACGACGTCCGCAACAGGGGGCTTTTCACTTGCGTTTCCATTGGAAAGCTGTATTCTGGACTCAAAATTTGTAGGAGATATCAAGTCAGACTTTGCAAGCAGGAGGATTGATCGCTATGCCTGGTAAGTCCATCTTCAGTCGGACCCTTCTTTTCATTTCTTTCCTGATCGCTTTCGGGATCAGCGGCCTGGCTCAAACGCCGCCGGGTTCGGGCAAGATGGCGGGTTATCCCGAGCCTCGTTATCCCCAGCCGCCCGAGGTCAATTCGGTGGAGGATCTTTTGCCGGCTGCCAGGATTATTGCCTTTCGCGACAAAGGACTCAACATGAGACCGGGATACGAAGTCAAGGGAGGGGAGAAAATCCTCTTCGTGGTGACGGATTACACTGATCCCTGGGTGGTGGAAGCCTTCAAGCGAGTTTTTGAGGAAAAGGGTTCCAGTGTGGATGTTTTCATCCAGGCCAGCCCCTTTAAAGAGGTCTGGACCACCGGGGATTCGATGGAGAGAAGAATACACCGAGATCGGTATCAGGCGGCCTTCAGTACCGGAACCGGATCCACCCTGGCTGGCAGAGGAAAAGTATCCATTGAGGACTTCGCCCGATCACAAGGCTATGATCTGGTGGTCGGTCGTACCTTTCAGACCGGGCTGGAAGGTGCCCAGTCCGATTATGGAATACGCATGATGTGGCCCACCCGCTATACGCTGGCCAGCGCCGGGGAATCCTATCCTCGAGAGCTCATCGAACTGATCGAACGAAAGGGCTGGGAGATGGTTCGCCAGGCACGTCGGGTTCGCATCACCGATCCGGAGGGGACCGACTTGAGTTGGAGCTGGACCGATGAGCACTGGCAGGTGGTGGAGGGCGTCCATCCCACCTATCCCGTCCACATCGGGGGCATCACCCACAAATTTGGTCCGGGAGAATCTGAAAATCCCATTATCCCGGGACATCTGATGGCCTATCCCATCGGGATCATTTTTGACGATGCCGACGCAGCAGGGGTGATTGCCGGAACCACCGATCATCAGGGACCTTTCCCCTACATCAAGATCAAAATCGAAAACAACCAGATTGCCTCCATGGAGGGTGGAGGAGAGTATGGTGAGTTGTGGCGTGAGTTTCTGGACAAGACCAAAGAGATTCACTACATCTCCCAGCCTCGCCCCGGCAACAACTATGTGACCGAGGTTTCCATCTGCACCAATCCCAAGATTGTCCGTCCCCATGACGTGTTTGCGACTCGGGCCGGCCGTAGCGCCTGGGTGTTGGATCGGATGCGATCCGGGGTGATTCACATCGGCATTGGACTCAATTCCCGGCGCGAATGGGCCACGGAACGTGGCTATCCGACCGATCATTATCACGTTCACCTCTACTTTCCCACCGTGACCATTGAGACCCGAGACGGCCGCACACTCACCATGATCGACAAGGGAAGACTGACCGCCCTGGACGATCCCGAGGTGCGTCAACTGGCGGCTAAATATGGGGACCCCGATGAAATGCTGAGAGAAGATTGGATCCCCGGGATTCCCGGTATCAACATGGAAGGGGACTACACGAGAGACTATGCCCCGAATCCGAGGGAATTCTACAAGAAGGACTACGAGCGGGCTTACGGTGACCTCGTTCAGCAGGCGGTGGAACAGTACGGACCCTAGTAAATTCTGGAGAATTTGAGTCATGCAGAACCAGAGTCAAAGTGGACCCTATGATCTGATCATCGTGGGAGCGGGGACAGCGGGCTCCATCATAGCCGCTCACCTGGCTGAAGATGGTGTGCGGGCCCGGGATGGAGAACCGCTCAAGATCGCCATGCTGGAAGCCGGGCCCTATCTGAAAGGGAAGCTCAACCCGGGACACGGGGTCCCCAGCCGCCGTTCCAGGTTCACCAATGTTTCCCACAATGAGAGCGGTCGTTGGGTATGGCCGTGGCCCGAGGCTGCGAAAATGGTGGGTGGGTGCACCATGCATTGGGGCAACAATGGCTACCTTCCCTACGAGATGGACTACATCCACTGGATGGATGAAAGCGGGGTGGATTGGAGCCAGGATAAATTCAAAGACTCCGTCCAGGAAATCGTTGACGAGTATGATATCGGCGATGTGCCCGAGGAAATGTGGAGCCCCGGCAATCGTCTTTTCAAGAAGACTGTCGAGTCGATGGGATACCAGCCTCGTTATGTTCCTACCGGCCGCAAGAATTGCATTTACTGCGGCTTGTGTGGCCGCGGTAACTTCTGTCGCTACGATTCGAAGCCCAATGTTTTGGGCTACGTTTGGAGAGCCGAGCAGGCCGGGGTTGAGCTTATTCCCGAGGTTGAAGTCGAGAGAGTCATCATCGAGCCAAGGGGAGAGAAGGGAATTGCCCGAGGGGTGGTGTTGAAGCAGCAGGACGGAACGGTTCGTGAATTGAGGGCGGAGAAAGTCCTGGTGTCCTGCGGAGCTTACGGCACTCCCATCTTGCTGGGTCGTTCCGGTTATGGGCCCAGGGAACAACTGGGCGACAAGACTCTGGTTCACAACCCCAATGTGGGAAATAACCTGGAGATTCAACCCGGCAATGACGTCTGGGCTGAATATGATTTTGACGTGAAAAGGGAGCGGGGAGCGGGCAATTACGGTCACTACTTTTGGCCCGAATTTCCCTCCGATGGCAACAATGTGGTTGGCATTCGAGACACCATCATGAGTTTCCCCACCTACCCCCAGGTGGCCGCCGTGAGAAGCCTGGCTCCCCGTTTTGGCCAGGCTCACAAGGATTACATGCGTACGGCTGTTCGGCGCATAGCCGGTATTCGCTCCAGCATTTTGACGCCGCTGGTCAAAGGCAGCATCAACGTCATCACCGGAGCGACAAGCTACCCCTATTCGGATCCTAGGAATGTCAAGAGGCTGCACTGGTCGGCGGAGATCATGAGGGAGATCCACCGGAAAATGGGCGCCAGGAAAATTGAGCAACACGACCCGCCCTCCTTCGGGGGAGGCCATCCGACAGGAACCTGCCGGGCTGGATCCGACCCTAAGGAATCGGTGGTGAATCCGCATTTTGAATCGCACGATGTGGAAAACCTGCTGATTTGTGATGGAAGTGTGGTTCCGAGAGCCTGCCTGTCCCACAAGTGCGTCCCCGTTTGTACCATCTCTGCATTCGCGGCACGCAGAATCATGGCCGACCACTACACGAGAGGCTAGAAAGATGCCCAAGAAAGAAAAAGTTTCCCGAAGGAATTTCATCAAGCACGGCAGCGTCAGCACGGTGGCCGTGGCCATATCCCAGGTGACTCCCTCTCCAGGCCAGACCACTGCAATTCTGCCTTCCAACTATGATCGTACCCTGATCTTCGCCAAGTTGGGAGACACCCTGATTCCCTCCAGTCCCGGCGATCCAGGGTACAAGACCCTGGAGCCTTACAATATCACCGCCGAGATCATGAAGGGAGTGGCATCCATTTCAGATGAGGACATGGCCCTGTTCAACAGTGAGAGTGCCAACCACTTCGGAGGCAAGACTTTTGTTGAACTCTCCGAGGCCCAAAGGGCCGATTATCTGAACATGATTGCGGACGAGGTCAACATCAGTGACTCTCAGGTGTTGGGAAGGCTTCGGAGTGTTTACAGTCTCGTCCGTCTTCGGGTCTTTGTGATCTTCTATCAGAACTATCCCCAGCACACCATCATGCGTGATGCGGAGGGGGTTCCCATTCTTTCTCCCGATGATGAGCATCAGATCACCAACCCCAATCAGCCGGGTTTGGTGACGGGATGGGACATCGCCGGTTGGCGAGGACCCATGACCTGGGAAGAGGAAGAAGAGCGCCGAGAACTCTCCAAGAAACTGAAGTGGAAGCAGTATTAGGCCCCGCTGCGCGCAGTCGCGCTTCGCGCGCGTTCCACGTTCCAGTCTCCA
>JACZQQ010000214.1 GCA_022545645.1 Acidobacteriota bacterium
TGAGAGAGAGATTTGAAACCAAGAAACTGGGCCGTTAATCCCTGGGGTCGAGGAGCACCTTGCGACGGTCCCTATAGATGGCCGTGAACCTCCCGTCCTGGATTTCCAATGCCGAGGCCCGGCCTCCCCGATAAAAGCTGGAGAGCATCCCAGTATCGACTAGAAACACTTTACGCCGGAAGCGAGTTTGGATTCTTCCTGGTAGTTGAGGTGTGTGACCCACCACGAAATGCTTCGCCTCATAACTTTCAAGCAATTTCGATAGATGCCGCCGGCCCTCTCTCTCTGACCAATAGGCAAAACCTCGAAACCACAAGGGACCGTTGGGGTGAACGCTGAGCCAGTTGCCGTATTGAAGAAAACTCTCCAACATGGACTTGTCCGCCACCTCATTTGTGCGTCGTTTCAGTTCGGCCTCAGCCGCTGCTACAGTCGCATCCAAGGTGGCAAAAGACAAAATCAACTTTTCCGCCACCATGTATCGCGTATAAGAATCAAACGCCTCGATCTCCCTTTTGATTCGCTCGTTAAGCGCCCTAAGCTTGAATGACGCCAATTCGGGGTGAATGCCTCCGTGGAGGAAAATGGTGTCCCCAATCTGCACGATTGCCGGCCTTTTCCTCAGCCAGCCGCCATATTTCCCATGGGGTTGCAAGGCATCACGGTATTCCAGGAAACCAGGTGGGTGCATTTTCATCCACTGCTTTTCAAATTTTGAAGTGATGGAGGGTTCTTGACCAATGAGCTGAGAACGCCTCTTGTAGAGTTCCAGGTAATCCTGGTAGGCGTCCTGGCGTCGTTTTTCCGAATTCTCGTCCACAAAACTCAGGTAGGCTTCCTTTGTCACGTCACGCAGGTCCCCCATGAGGTTCATCATCTCGTGGTTCCCCAGTAAAACGATGATCCTGCCGCTGTCCCTCACAGCCTGTTTTTCCAGTGCCATCAACAGGTCCATCACTTCTCGGACTTTGGATCCTCGATCCAGAAAGTCCCCGGTCTGCACGAGGATGGCATCCCCCCCTATCCAGCGCTGCTCGTTATCTATTAACCCCGTCTCCTGAAGGACCTCGACCAAGGCGTCAAAATCCCCGTGAATGTCGCCCACGGCAACGACACGGGGTGAAGCAGTCGCTGCTGCTGCCTGCAGGCACAGTGTCATCCCCGCCAGGACGAGCAGCAGCCCCATTGCACGGCAATGGGACGCTGATAGATTCCCTATCTTAGATTTCATAGGCCCTATCGCAAGGTGAAGAGCACGTCTTTTTCTCCGCGGTCATCGATCAGCTTCTGGATGTGATCCACCAGCAAACCTGTTCGTTCAATCAAGCCGTTCATCTCAGCCGGCTTCAAGAAATTCTTCAGTTTTGCCCGGACCTCGGTCTCATCCAGCGCCTGCAGTTTTTCCCAAAGGCTCCGCTCAGCAAATTGGACCTGCTCGGGGTTCATGAGTTCCTTCCAGCGCCGGAAGGCCCGCGTATGATCGATCATCCACAGCTTCCAGTCGGGCTCAATCAGAATGTTGCCCAGATTACGATCTTCGTTATAGATCAGGTTGTCGAAGATGTAGATATTTTGCCGCTGCATGATCCAGCGCCATCGATTGATTCCTCCACTGGGCGGTATATCGGTCTCCTCCCTCAAAGCTTTCTGGGTGGTGACATTCTCGACCCAGGCTTGCAGCGTTCCCTGTTGGCCTCGAATTTTACGCTCCACTGCAGGGGGAACGGTGTCCAGTCCCAGCAGCTTGGCCAGTTCGTAAGCCGCGCACTCGAAGATGGCGTCATCGCGGAAGAAAAAACTGATCTTGCCGTCACTCAGTGGCATTTGGCTTCGCTCAACATGAACATCGCGAAAGATGGCGTGCATTCGAATTCCGTCTTTTTCCAACAAGACCTTATAGGGATTGTTGAGTCCCTCGCCGACCCGTTCTCTGGAGACAATCTCGGCGGTTCGCAGGAATTCTTCTACTCCCTCATTGCTCTGAAAAGGCAGCGGCTTCCCGTCGGGATCCAGCCATCCCAGCGAGTTGGATGTCTGGGCAGCGCTCAGCGATACCGCCAGGAGTACCACCAGCAGCCCAATGGATTTTCGAGAAAAATGATGCGACAGTTCAGTCATCTTGTCCTCCAAATCCATGCTAAAACTTGGGAGGATAAAAAGCGACGTTAATACAATGCAGAATTGATTAAAAATAAACTCTGATGGCGGCAAACAGGGTATGGGGAACCAAACCATACTCGCTTTCAGCAACCGGAACCATTCCGGACGACTGGAGTCCCTTTCCGATACCGATCTGGGCGCCGGCCAAAACATCCGAGTTGTTGCTCGTCGACCACTGAAACGAGGGCACCCAAAGGGCGGAAGGATCTTGCCAGTTCACGAGCAGGGTGTTGGTGAGCGTGCCCAGAGGGTGAAAGCGCCAGCCGCCGGAAACGCCTGCATAAAATCTTCCCAGGGCATTGATTTCTCCACGCAGAACACGGTCGGCTGTACTCCAATCCAGGTAGTCCGAGGCTTGGCTCGCTCCATATCCGTTGAAGGATAACTCAGCCGACACTGAGAGTGTCGGCGTCAGCTGTCGATCCACTCCCGCTGCGGCGCGCCAGAAAGTCCTCCGGTCCCGCACCCGATCCTCGGGATCGCCTGATTGGGTCCAGCTCACTTCTCCTCGAACGCCTGTCCCCCAGGCATCTGCAGTCAGAAAACTCCCAGCCACGGTGTCCCGGTGAAACTTTCCTCCCATCAGGCCCCAATCCAAGGGTCCCAGATTCAACCGGGTTAATGCTCCCAGCGTACCGTCCCTGCTCAGAGAGGACCCCAGGACAGCACCGATCACCTCCACTTCCGAGAAGGCTCCCAGGGGAATGGTGGCTCGAATGGCGTCTATGCCGGGCTTGTAGTCACGGTCTACCCTGCGAGGCGCAAAAGGGGCAAAAAGATCCAGCGTAGGCCAAAAATACGCCACTCCCCAGGTGACGGCCTGGCGGCCGACCACGATCCTGACCTGGTTCACATCGATCTTAAGGTTGAGTCGATCAAAACTTCCGATCAGCTCGACATCCGGGCTGTCGGTAAAGACGTGCTCCAGAGGCAGGAAGGTGGGCGTAGTGGAGGTTGCCAGACCTGAAGGCCCCAGCAGTCGAGAGGGTGAGACAAATTCCAGGAGAGGATGGATCTCCAGGCGTACGTGCTGGCCAAAGAATGCGTCTCCGGTAAGGCGTAGGATCAGGAGCTCGGTATCCCGGCGACTCAGTGGGCCGCTTCCCCCCAATTCCTCTTCCAGAGCAAGCTTTTCCAATCGCAGGAACGGATAGACTCGAAAGGATCCACCCCAATCAAATTCTTGAGCCTGCAACCGGGGAACGGCACTTTCCAGAGCCAAAAAAAGAAGCAGGACCCACAGGAAAGATCTTGGCCCGGCAGAGAACATACTGTTAAGTAGCCCGGATGATGGATAGGTTCTTTTCAGGAAGCGCGATGGAATTCGGGGACTGTTCTCGAATTTCGTCGCTGCAGTAGAGAATTCATGCATAATCCGGGCTGAAGAGCGTCACGGGCTGGAGACGTCCTTCTCCACACGTCCGTCCAGTAGATAAATAATGCGTTTGGCCCGCTTCATCACGCGAGGGTCATGGGTGGAGAAGAGGAATGTGGTGTCGTGCTCCTGGTTCAGTTTCTCCATGAGGTCGATCAGTGCAAAGGCCGTTTTGCTGTCCAGGTTAGCCGTCGGTTCATCGGCCAGAACCAGGGCCGGTTCGGCCACTATGGCACGGGCTACCGCAACCCGCTGCTGTTGTCCGCCTGAGAGCTCGGAGGGGCGGCGGTGTTCAAGACCCTCCAGCCCTACTTCCTTCAGGACCTGGTGCACAGTCCTTTTTCTTTCCGCCGCCGGCACCCCTCTGAGCAGCAGAATCAATTCCGCATTTTCCTCCGCACTCAGAACGGGGACCAAATTGTAGGATTGAAAAATGAATCCGACTTTATTGAGTCTTAACTGTGCCAGCTCGGGCGCGCTCATTCCTGTCAGATCCTGTCCTCCCACCCAGACCTTTCCCTCGGTCGGTTGATCGAGCCCCACGGAAACGTTCAGCAGTGTCGTCTTCCCCGATCCGGAAGGCCCGGCAATAGCCACAAACTCACCTCGCCGCAGGGTCAGATCGACTCCATCCAGCGCCCGAATGGTCTCACCACCCTGGTGATAGAGCCGGGAGACATTCTGGAACTGAAGGATCGTGTCTCCTTGATTCATGATCAGGCTCGCCCCAGTGAATGAACATCTGCTGATCGGGCCGCCCGCCAGGCCGGAACTACGGACAGCAACAGAGTTAAGCCAAAAACCAGGATCATCGGTTGGAGAATCCGGGCCGGGGAAAGATGAGAATACATGACCGGGTCAAAGGCCACACCGGCGGCAGAAAGTTCTCCTGAGTAAAAGAGGTCCAGCGGCAAACCGCTGCGGCTCAGATACAAGTGCATACTGAATCCCAGTCCGAAACCGGTGAGGGCCGAGAGGAAAGCAATAAAGAAGGCTTCCAACAGCACCATAACGAATCGCCTGCCCGGCGTCAGACCCAGACAATGGAGCAGAGCAATCTCCCGGCCTCGCTCCAAAACCGACATGAGCAGC
>JACZQQ010000215.1 GCA_022545645.1 Acidobacteriota bacterium
ATCCAACTCCCGGGCTTGGTCGTAAAGCGAGTCCGCCTGCTCGTAGGCCCTTTTTCGATTGGCTTCCTCTGCTTCTTTCCGAAGCTCGAGAAAGATCTCCAGCCTCCGCTCCTGAATAAACTCGATCGCCTTTTCGAGATCCTTGTTCGATCCTCGAAACCATCCACCCAGCTTGCGAAAAACGTTGCTACTCTCCGTTCTTCCCTCAACACCCAAAGACAGGGCCAGAATCGTTATCTTCATCATCTCCTGGCGAGAACTGGCGCGGCGAACCCGCTGATACAGGTCGATGTAATAACGCTTGATGACACCGTCAAGACTTTTCTGAAGCTCCTCCCTTTCCCTGATGTCGGTCTCAGACTCCAGAGCCCTTTGGTAGACCTCCATAGCGGCAGGATAGTCACCCGCTCTTTCCCTTTCCTGGGCTTCTGCCTCGTAGAGTTCTGCCTTGGTGAATTTCCCAGTCCCAGTCTGGCTTAGGACAGGATGGGCACCGAGCAACAAGCCCGTGAAAAGGATTACGATGAGGAGTCTCTTTTCAAGCATCTGAAACACCGACACACCCATTTTCATGGTAAAATAATCATGCACGGGACATCAAGCTTTCCGTCGTGGTCCTCAGGATTTGCCTGGTTCGGACACTCTAGCGATGCTTCAATTCCAAAAGGCTCGAATGCTCCTACTCCGGTAGAACTTTATGACCCCCAAGAAAATCGGTAGATACAAGATCGAAGGCCTGTTAGGCCAGGGAACGATGGGAATCGTGTTCAAAGCCTATGACCCTGCTCTGGAGCGACACACTGCCATTAAGGTGATGAACACAGGTGTCGACGTGGATGACGAGCTTCGGGCCCGCTTTTTTCGAGAGGCTCGCTCAGCTGCCAAACTCAATCACCCCAACATTATTTCCATTTACGAACTGGGTGAGAACCGGAAGCGCCCTTTTATTGCGATGGAATACGTGGAAGGGGAAGATCTGAAGGCCATTATTAAGAAACGAGCTTTCATTCCTCTTAAGGAGAAGCTTCGTTGGGTCAGCCACATCTGCGAGGGACTGGATTACGCCCATGGTCATGGCGTCATTCATCGTGACATCAAACCGGGAAACGTTTTCATCACCAAGGACGGTAAACTAAAAATTCTGGACTTCGGTCTGGCTCGGCTTGCCTCATCGGAGATGACACGAAGCGGAGTGCTTCTAGGAAGCCCTTACTACATGTCGCCGGAACAGGTAAAAGGGAGCCAGGACATTGACGGACGCAGCGATCTTTTCAGCGTGGGTGTGGTCCTTTACGAGTTGCTTTCCTACCGGAGGCCGTTTGAAGCCGACACTCCCACTTCCGTTTGTTTTCAGATTGTGAGTGAATCCCACCACCCCATCCGTCTCGTCCTTCCAGGCTGTCCTGCAGAGCTGGAACACATCATCAATCGGGCCCTGTCCAAGGACCGGGAAACACGCTATCAAAATGGATCCGAGCTAACGGCCGCTCTACTGGAGTTACAAGACCAACTTCCCAGGCTTCAGAAGGTCTTGGGGAAAGGCATCGAGTCCCTTCAAGCGGAATTGACAAAGGGCCACACGGCATTCAAGGACCCGCTCATCCAGGGTCTTGTCGATGATAGGCTCTTCGACCCAGAGGCACTCCCCCCACAAGGAGGTGACGCCCTGCTGGGATCTGAGTCTGCTCCGGACGACTACGGAAACCTGCTGCTTCGTCACGCCGACCTCAAGCGGCGCCTCGATCTGATTGCCCAAAGGAAGTCAGAGGGCCAGCAGATCTTCGAACTATTCAAAACGGCTCATCGACAGTTAAAGAATAATGAGCAGGATGCCTGTGGAAGCAGCCTGCAGGCCATTCTCAAGCTCCACCCGGGGAACGGTGAGGCGCTGCGAATGAAGCAGACTCTCCAGGAAAACCACCACGACGACGAAACGCAGTTGCGGCTTGAGGCAGCTCTGGCAGCCGCCCGCAGCGCTCTGGATGAGGAAAATTTTGAGCGCTGTCTGAAGGTGATCTCATCAGCCCTGGAACTCGGTCCAGGCCACCCTGAGGCACTGGCCCTCAAGAACAAAGCCTTGGAGGGTCTTAATCTCGGGAATCTGGAGGAGTTGTTGGTCACCGCCCGCCAGTATGCGGGGGACCAGGATTACGAGAATTGCTACCAAACAACTGCTGAAGGGCTGAAGCTTCATCCGGAGCATCCTGAACTCCTAGAGATTCGGCAGAGTGCCAAGAAAGCGATCGATCAGCAACGTCAAGTGGCAACCCTACTGGAAAAAGCCCACCGGCGGCTGGACAAAGAAAAGTACAGCCAGGCTCTTAAATTCGTTGAGAAAGTGCTGGCAGTGGAGCCAGAGCACCCGGAAGCCCTTGAATTGAAGCGAAGCGCTCAGGAGGCATTGCCCCCTGACCGTCCCGAGCTCAAAGAGCTTCAAGAACAGGCAGCGGAAAACTCCACTGCTCAGGAAGAATACCAAACACATATTGCGAAACTGCTGGAATTTGTGCAAAACGAAATCAAGCGAGGAGACCTTCAATCTGCTCTTCACAATTTATCGTTCTTGTTGGAACTGGAGCCGGATCACCCTGAGGCGCTGAAACTCAAACAGGAAACCGAAACAGCCCTCAGTAAGCAAGTCCCTCCCGCTCCATCGACTTCAGACCAGAAAAGGTCGGCGTCCAAGGGCAGCGAAGACACTCAGGTGCTGGAAGACGTGACCCTGGTCATAGAAAAACAAACCCCTACGACGGAGGCCCCCCGCCTTCTCTTGAAGGTCCCCGCTTTCCTGGGTAAAGCGTGGTTCAAACCACTGGCCGGGGGCGTTTTGGTGGTTCTCTTGCTACTGGCTGCTGTTACGGGGTGGCCCGGAAATCAAGGGGAGCCAATGGCTGGCTCACTCATCCTGAATATTGTGCCCTGGGCCAGCGTCGATTCGATCACCCGAATCGATACGGCTGAAGCACTCCTGATTGAGCAGGATCTGACCACCCCATGTGTGGTGTCCATGCCACCAGGCAAGTACCGCGTTCGAGTGAGCAATCCCTACTTTCAGGGGTCGTTGGAGTTTGAAGTGAGCATCGCTGCCAACAAGACCTCTGTGATTCATAAAACGTTGCCCACCTTTGATGTAGAGCAAGCGCTTTCCGCTGCCGTCAAACCCGGATTGTAGCTAGCCCGGCTAGGCCCACTTGGAAGCAGGGGCGGGCTTGCCAAAGAGGTAACCCTGGGCCAGAGCGAAGCCCATTTGGCCACAGATCTCCTGTTCTTCTTTATTTTCAACGCCTTCAGCCAGGCAAGCCACTCCGATGTCCTGTACCATCTTGGCCAGAGACTCGACCAACTTCTGCTTGGCGATGGGGGCTTCGTGGATGTTGGCTATGAGAGCGGCGTCAAACTTGAGATAGTCGGGTGGCACTTCCACCAACTCAAGCAAGCGGGCCTGTCCAGCTCCGAAGTCGTCGTAGGCTAACTTCATGCCAAGATCCGTCAGTTGGAGGCGAAGCTCTCGCATTTGTCCAAGGTTGGTGACGGCAGCTTCATGGATTTCCAGGGTGATGGAAAGGTCCGGCGCTTCCAAACGGAGTTGTTCGAGAGATGTCATCAGTTTCGGCAATCCCAACTCAGCAGGGTGAGTGTTGACGAAGAAGTTCAGCGAGCCCTGCAGTTTCTTCGCTTCTTGAATTCCGCGAGAGCGGAAGATTCTACTCAGTTCCGCTTCCAACCCGAAGCGTGATGCGATGCGAAAGAGTTCTGTGGGCAAAGGGTCCAGTCCTTCCTGATCGCCTCTTCCCAGAACTTCGTACCCGACCCGTTTCCCTCCCTTGGTTTTGACGATGGGTTGAAAAAAGGGAACCACCGCCTGCGATTCCAGCATTTGGTGAAATTCGCGCACTCCTATGACCAGTTGCTCGGAAAGTTCCCCCGAGGAGACATTACTGAAAATGGTTCGGGAGGAGTCCATCGTTGCCGCATCCCATCGGCTCACGCGGAACTCATATTCTGCGAAATGGACGAGGTCGCCGTCTCGCAGGGCGGTATCCTCACTGATCCTGGTGCGGTTCAAAAAGGTCCCATTCGTACTGCCCAGGTCTCGTACCTGCAGATCGTTTCCGTTCATAGACAGTTGTGCGTGTTGGCCTGAGATGGTGGCAAAGGGCAGACACAGATCGCTGTCCTGGTTTCTCCCTACCCTGTAGGGTAGGGGATACACCCTCCAACGTTTAAACTCCTTACTGTTGTCGATGTAGCCCTCGAGGAACCACCCGACCTGACCGGAATCTTTTGCCATTTAACTCAATCCTATTTTGAGGAGCCAATCGAGGTCAAGCGACCCTAAGTACTCACTTTCATAAATACGGTGACGTTTGTTGGGAGCGCGACGGAGCCCAGATCGAGGCGCGACGACGAGTCGATGCAGGGACATCGGCGAGGAGAAGCAACAAAAAGATGGGCCCGTCCCGCCCCAACCCTTCAGGCGGATGGGGGTTGCGGGCGATCTCTTTGTCTCTCGTCGTCGTCGATGTCCCTGCATCGACTCCTCCTCTCTTCGCGACCTCGCCTCGCAAGCCCCATCCGCAAACGTTACCGTATTTATGAAAGGGAGTAC
>JACZQQ010000216.1 GCA_022545645.1 Acidobacteriota bacterium
CAGTTTCTCGGTAACCTCGATCCCGAACCTTCAGGTTGATCCCTCTTCCCTTTCTTGACTCTGTTCCCGGGGATCATAGAATCAGGAGCATGCACAAGTTAGAGCCCCCCACCTACCGCAAAGTGTCCTCGTACGCCTATCCGAGTTTCTCAGAGAAAGAGTTTAAAACCCGGCACAAGAGGATCAGAGAGTGGATGGAAAGCAAAGGCCTGGACTGTCTCATCGTCTCGGGTGGTGGAGCGGCCTTCGACAGATGCTGGTCCAACATCCGATACATCACCAATTACATGGGCAGCATGGAGATCGCCACTTACTGTGTCTTCCCGCTGGAGGGCGAACCCGTCGTTGCCTCCATTCTGGTTTTGCCGGATCGGGCCGCCCGATCCGTCGTCGAGGTCAGAGCCAGAAACGCCATTGAGGTGACGGTTCAAAGAATCAAGGAACTGAGCCTTTCCACCGGCAAGATAGGAATCGTTGAGCCTGACGTCTTGATCTCCATTCCCATGAACCACTGGGAACGTTTGAGGAACGAATTTCCTCGAGCGGATTTCGAATTCGTAACCGAGGAGTTTTGGAAGTTACGATGGGTCAAGACTGCAGAAGAGATCCAGGTCCTGGAGATCGCTGCCCACCTGAGCGATCTAGGGACAGAAGCGATTGCCCATGCTGCTGAGCCCGGGGTCAGTGAGGGCCGGTTATACGGGGCCTACTATGACGCGATATTCAGCAATGGTGGTGAACCGGGATTTCCCGGCATCGGTTCAACATCCATGCTGAATCCTGACGCCAGCATGCCCAGGGTTCATCCTATGGAGAGGACCCTCCAGAAAGGCGACATCCTGCTGCTGGAGCTGGGACCGTTGTACATGGGATACGAAGCCCAGAATCAAAGATCCATCGCCCTGGGTCCTCTTCCCAGTGACTACCAGGATATGTACTCGGTCGCCCTCGAGGCTTGGAGCGTCGTCACCGAAGCACTTCAACCGGGCAATACCCATGAGGACATCGTCAAAGCCGGGCAGATCATAAAAAAGGCGGGATTTCGATGGTTCTCACCGCTGGTCCACTGGATGCACGGAGGCTGCCCCAGAGACGGCCCCTACATCGGTCACCCCAATCCCAAGCTCTCGCAGGTTCCTGTAACCCTGGTGAAAGATCTTTGCGCAACCGTTGAGATCACTGTCTCCAACCAGGCACTGACCAAGGGCGTCATGTTGGGAGATACGTTTCACATTACCGAGAAGGGTCCCGTCGACTACAGAGCTATCCAGAGAGCCCGGAGATGCTGGTTCTGTAGCGATTTTCTTTTCCGGCTGGATGAAGATCCACAACAGACCTCCCACCATGGTGAAAGCACCCGCAACCACCCAAGCCGCCGTCCACCCATACTGATCTTTGATCAATGGGGTAAGCACGGGTGCGAACATCCCGGCCACATTGATCCCCATGGTCATGGTTGCTGCCACGGTTCCCGCATGAGCGGGCAAGAGTTCAATGGCGGTCGTCCAGTAACAGTTTGCACCCAGAAACGAGAGGCCTAAGGCGAAGGACAGCCAAATGACAGCCATCGTGTTGTCCTGGGCCGTTGCACCCAGATAGACCAGGGGCAGGCAGGGCAGTTTGGCACAAAACACGATCAAGCGGCGGGCAGTGGTCTTGCCCAAACGCAGACTCAGACGATCGCTCAGCCATCCGCCAAAGGGAGCGCTGAAGGTCATCAACAGAAAGGGCAGTGCGCCAAAGAAAGAGCCCTGAACCATGTCAAAACCGCGCTCGTCGATCAGATAACGGTAAAACCAGGCAAAGTAGAGATAGACCGTGTAACCCGTACACATGTAACTTACGAACAACAACCAGACATTCCGATCACTGAGGATCTTCTTCCAGGGAGTGGGCTGTGGCGCGGTGCCGGAAGCCGCCTGGGCCGGGGTCTCACGCCCGCTCAAGATGTACTGCAGTTCTGCCTCATTAATGCCCGAGTGTTCTTCAGGTCTCTCCGTCAGGTAGAAAAAAAGAACCGTCGCCAAAACGAGTCCCAGCAACCCGCAAACGTAGAAGCTTGCTTCCCAGCCAAAGGTCACCATGAGCCAGGCCACAAACGGCGGTGTGAGGGTCGTCCCCAATCCAAGCCCGGCAAAGATGGTACCGGTAGCAAGCCCGCGCTCCTTAGAGGGAAACCACCGGCTCACCAGGGCATTCGAAGAGGGGTATGAGGCGGCTTCGCCGAGGCCGATCAAGAACCGGACAATCCAGATGGCCGGAACCACGCCAACCATGGAGACCAAAAAGCCCCGCCCCGCCCAGGGCGTCAGGGCCGTAAAACAAGACCAGAGGATCAGGCTGAAGACCAGTGTCCGCTTATGCCCGAATCGATCTCCAACCCATCCCGCGGGAACTTGAAACAGCGCATACCCCACCACGAAGGCGCTGAAGATGGTGCCGAATTGCAGATCGGTGAGCCCGAAGGCCTCCGACATCAGCTTGCCGGCAACGGCGATGTTGATCCGGTCCAGATAAGTAACGAAGCTGATGAAGAATAAGAGGCCTAACAGACTCCACCGGATTCGCGTAGGACGTTCCATCGGCTCCTTATTGATTTACCAGCAGTTCCGATCTGATCTTATCCGTTGTCTTTTGATCAACTTCGTAGGTGGTGGCGTCGAGAACGACGCCGTAAACCTCCCGGGCCGTCTGGAAGGAGAGGACCCCCTCCTCCACATCTTCCTTCACCTTCTCAACTTCCCGTTCCAGGGGATTGCCCACTCCACCCCCACCTCCACTCATCATCAGGAAACGGTCCCCCTCCTGTAAATCGACGTTGCGGGCGGCTCGAACAGGGATCTTCTCGGATCCCCGGATCAGGAAGATCTGATTCAACTTGCCCGATTGCCCCCCGAGTCGTCCAGCCATGGGGCAAATCGTGGTCACTCCATCGCAGTTTCCGGTCAGCACCCTCGCTTCCCGGCCCAGGTTTTCGATTTCCCAGATGACTCCCGGCCCGCCTCTCCATCGACCGTGACCACAGGCATCCTGATGGATCTGGTAGCGGAGGGCTCGCAAGGGGAGAAGGGCTTCGGAGAGTTCGATGGAGGGCTTTTTCAGAGTGCCCAGAGACCCCGTGGGACCGGTATTGGGCCAGCCGTCACAACCGTGCAGAGCTCCATTGCCCCCTTCTGCCCAAAAGTGAGAGAAGCTGATCAACCTTCCCTTTCTCGGATCCATCATAAATACACCCGGGTGCAAAGGCCTTGTGTTGGCCGCCGGAACCTTCTCCGGGATGGCCTGACCCAGTGCCATCCACACCGCTTCCAGTATCTGTGCGGCAACAATCAGCGTGCAGGCACCGCAAGGGGCCGGGTATTGGGCATCGGTCACCGTCCCGGGCTGGGTCACCAGCTCGAAAGCATCGTAGCTTCCCTGGTTGTAATGACGAGAAAGCTCGGGCGGAAAACAACTGTAAATCGCATAGGAGGCCTTCACATGGGTCAGACTTCTGGGTGCATTGACGATACCCTTGACTTGAGGATCGCTTTTTGAAAAGTCGAGCACCAGGCGCTCGCCCTCAATCTTCGCCTTGACCCGGACCGTTACCGGAACATCCAGGGTGATCCCATCATCATCGCAGGAACTTTCGCCCTCATACTCGCCGTCCAGCCAGGTCCCGATCTCCGATTTCACGGCTGAGCGGGTGGCCTCCCACATCTGATCAACGCTGGAAAAAATCGTGTCTCTTCCATACTTATCCAGGAGCTCCAGCAACCTTGTCTCGGCAAGTCTCATGGCGCCGTTCATGGCCAGGTGATCCATTTGCACGAGATCCTTGCGACGTACATTGTCCAGGATCAGCGTGTAAATGGCCTCAACCGGTTTGTCGTTTTCATAGATTCGGGTGGGCCTCAACCTGAGACCCTCACTGTGAAGATCGTAGACCATGGGGTTATAGGCCCGCGGCTGCCAGCTGCCGTTATCGACCTGATGGGTTCGAATCATGACGAAGAATTCCAGGTTCCCTTTGTAGAAAATGGGCCGGAAGAAACTCCAATCCGGTGGATGGGTCCCCGCGCCCAAATAGGGGTCACACATCACAAACACGTCGCCCGGATTGATCTCGTCGAACTCTTCAAGGAGCAGCCCGATTTGAAAATAGCCGATCGACTGGTTGGAGATGTGAGATTCCAGAGCGATCACTTCCCCTTTTTTGGTAAAGACCCCTGTGGAAACGTCATGAATCACAGCGGTGACAAAATTCGGGGAAGCCCGCTCAATATAGGAGTCCATCTGGCGGGTGATGCTCAGTAAAATATCCTGCAGGATAGCGGTGGTAACTGGATCGACTTTGTGCGACATTTCAGATCTACCTCATCTTTCTTCGCTGGCCGCCCGGCTGGGCGCCGTTGCCAGGAGTTCAAATCTCATCCTGTCGGTGGCCCCAGGATCCACCTCATAGGTAGTGGCGTTGAGAACGACCCCGTAAACCTGGCGGGCCGTCTGGAAAGACAGGACACCCTCCTCCACATCTTCCCTCACTTTCTCAGTGTCCCGTTCCAGGGGGTTTCACACTCCTCACCCACCTCCACTCATCATCCGGAA
>JACZQQ010000217.1 GCA_022545645.1 Acidobacteriota bacterium
ACATCAGCCTCTTGCTGTTGGACATCAGCCTCTTGCTGCTGAATCTCCGCTGCTTGCTGTTGGACATCAGCCTCTTGCTGCCGAATCTCGTTCGAACTGTCTGATATCTCTGAGCCCGCACCGGCTTGGTCGGCTTGATCGGGTGAAGCGCTTGCGGCCGCTACGATCGCCTGATAGGCCTCAGAAAGCCTCTCTAGAGCCGGATCGGCACCGTTGCCCAGGCTGCCGCGCAGCTGGCGGCGCCAGAAATCGTACGCCAGTTTGACCAGCAAAATCCCTTTTCCTTTCAGGATCGGGTGACCCAGGGAGAATTTGCTCTTTATATTCAGGATACGTTTTCTTTCGGTGAAGAACTCACCCTCGATGCAGGTGTACGATTCGATCACACTTCTTTGCTGGTTTCCGAATCCCAATTCAGTCCCAGAGTCGCCGCTGTCTACTACTTTCCAGAGAGTAGGACAGCCCTTCGAGGATCCTACAATCGGTTGTTCATGTCTCCACAGGTCGAGAATCTTTTGTTGGCCTCTTCCGAGCAGGCTCGGGCCTTATCTCCCTTCGTCACCCCCGAAGGTAAAGGAGGTGCCGACATCCGGCCTGAGAGACAGCACGCTTTTGAAGTCGGTGTGTCTCAGGACGTGGGCAGTGCTTTCAGATTGGATATCGCGCATTGGTGGCGCTTCGTCCGCAACTATGCCGATCCGAACGTATTTTTCGGAACAGCCGTTATCTTTCCCAATTCGGTGGCTGAGGGAGAGGCACAGGGGGTGGATGTACGGATTGATATTCCCGAAAGAAGGGGATGGTCCGGTTATGCCAGTTATTCCAATTCCAGATCCTTTCAGATCGGCCCCATCAATGGAGGACTTTTCCTCGAGGATGAGGTGATCGAAATCGGTCCAGGAACCCGGTTTACCCCCGACCATGACCAGCGAAACGTGGCCAGTTTTGGCGTCAGCTACCAAAACCTTCCCACCGGGCTGTGGGTGACCTTCTCGGGGAGGCATGAGAGTGGAACACCTCTGGAAGTGGATGAAGACGAGCTGGTTGAACTGATGCAGCGGCGGGGTGCGGAAAGGGTGAATTTTGATCGGCAGCGGGTGAAGGGAAGAACTCCACTGAATCTTGCCTTTGGAGCTGACCTGCGTCAGGACGACGACATCGCTTTTTCAGCACGACTGGATATACGCAATCTCACTGGCGAGGAATTCGCCTTCAACTTTGGAAATCCCTTCAGCGGAACCCACTTCGGTCACCCTCGCCTGTGGAGGGTAGAACTCAGTTTCAGCTTTCGTTAAGGCTTTGACCCCCTCCGCGACGACCCTCGCTTCCAAGACCTGCTTCCATGAGAAGGCCCTTTCTTGTCAAGACCGACTTGGCGGTCAAAAGTCCGGAACTGGGTGATTGAGCCAGCTGATGGGAGTTCGCTTCGTCGATCCAGTGATGCAGATTTTGTTTGCCTTGCTTCCATCCGCACTCTTTCTCAGCCCTTGCTTTGGACTGGGTGCATGTAAGGGTTCGTCAAACTGGGCGCTGCCATCTGCGGCTCGTTCTCTTCCGAAGGAAGGAACAGCAGGTCTTTCGCAGTCACCCGAACGGGGCATTTGGATCATTAAAGTCAACTCCATGGGCTGGTAACGTTCACCAGGATCCCTTCTGCTTCAGTCAGTTCTAAGCATCCTGCTTAAGCGACCCCTTCCAAGTATTCTTTACTGTTGTAGAGCGGTTCGTATTTCTCTCCGGTGACCCACAGATGGTGCAGCAGGACGGAGAGTTTACGAGCCACAGCCACCACGGCTCGCTTCTTCGCGCTTTTTCCTCCTCGGGAAGCGATCCTCTCCCCATAGCGTCGCAAGTCACAATCCGAGCCAAAAGGTCCCAGGATGTACTGGGCACTACCGACCAGCAGTTTGCGAACAAACCGATCGCCGGCTTTGGTAATCCTCAGCTGGGGATCCCGATTCCCGGATTGGTCTTGTCTGGGAGTGAGCCCCAGATACGCTCCCACCTGGCGACTTCTTCCAAACCGATGGGCATCCTCGAGGGTCAAAACAAAGGCCAGAGCTGTGATCGGTCCCACTCCTCGAATTTGCTGAAGGTTCTCGGTGTCCGGATACTTCTGCTGGCACAGTTGCTGAATCTGTCGATCGTATAGGCGGATCTGTGCGGTGAGCTGTTGGATCATCTCCAGCAGGGGCTCCAAAGCCATCTTCAGGCAACCCGGAATGTGGAGTTGGACCCGATGGGGAAAAGCCTCTGTGGAACAACTGGGAAGACGCTCCCCGAAGGCTTTCACAGATCCTCGGATATGATTAACGAGCCGGGTTCGGGCCCTCACCAGTTCATCTCTGGCTTTAACCACCGCCAGGTCCGCTTGAGCGGCTTCACCTCGATGCTGAATCGGATACAGCAGCTCGGGATCCACTCTTCCCAAACGTCCCAGAAGCTCTCCATCCTTGCGGTCCGATTTCTTTCGGTTCTGGCTGATGAGTCGAACCTGTCGGGGATTAGCAACGATTTCTTGGTGTCCTTGCTCCTTGGCTATCGCTTGCACCCACCGAGAGTGGGTTCCCGTTTCCAACACCACCCGCATTTTTGGCTGAGACTTGAAGAATCTTTCCATGGCTCGTCGTTGGGTTTTTACCCTACCCTCTTCCACTCTCTTCCCTGACTTGTCGATGATGCAGTAGTAGGAAAATTTGTCACCCAGGTCCAAACCCATGGTCAGTTCCGGAATCTCGATGATTTCTCTGATAGAATCTTTCATGGCCAAGCTCCTTTGCTTAGAGTTCATATTTGGCAGCCCAAGCTTTGGGACTGCGTTCCTTTTACTGCAGCTCATTTTAGAGACTGCCTCTGAGGAGTTTGGCCTTCTCATCCTTATCTGCGGCGGATGAACCTTGAGCCTTGAGTGGTGGGTAGAATCGTCCCATCCAGCATTGAGGTTTCTATATGATCAGGTAGCCTGATCTCCTCCAAGGGGCCGTTCCCATTGCCTTCTACCCCCACGCGGCGTAACATTGGGCGCAACTACATTGCAGACATCCAGTTTGGCCTCGCTTGACTGTCAAACGAGTCCGTAATAAAAGGCGGTGATCCCAGATGGGGTTGATCTTGTGGAGGTCTGAATAGCCGGAGGCGACGATGGGACAGGGTATGCCAATAATTGTGGTGAGTTTGGCGTTGGGGGCGCTGATGTGGGGGCTCATTGCCAGATGGTATGTGATGCCTGTCTTGGCCACTCGTCCCCGCGCTGAGGCGTTGATTCCACTGCTCGTTCCCCATGCGTTGCGCTATGTTGGGTTGGGCTTTATCGTAGTCGGGGTGGTCGCACCGGAGATCAATCCGACGTTCGCGCAGCCGGCTGCGTACGGCGATCTGCTGGCGTCAGTCCTGGCACTGTTGGCCATCGTGGCATTACGGCTGCGATGGGCACTCGCCATTCCCCTGGTCTGGGTGTTCAATATTGAAGGCACCTTGGATATGCTGTACGTCGTGTCCTACGCGATCCAACATGTTGATGCAGGGCAGCTTGGCGGCATGTATTTCGTTCCAACCCTGCTCGTACCCATTATGCTCGTGACGCACATCATGATCTTCCAGCTCTTGCTGCGGCGGATGAACCTGGCGCCCTGATAGGACGCGTTAATATAGCGGGTAGTATCGTCCCATCCCGCTATAGGGTTTCTATATGATCAGGTAGCCTGATCAGCTTGTGCCTGATCGCCTCCAGTGGTAACCTGCCGCCAAAGAGGAGGATTGTTGTCATGCGACTCCGTTCACGCGTTGTGCCCGCCGCCGTCGCGCTCGTCGTTCTCGTGACCACCGCGTCCTGCGGTCAGGCACCGGCCCCGGCCGAGCCAAGCGCGCCGGCCAACCCGCTGCACGGCGTGTGGTCGATGACCGCGATGACTCCTGGTGGCGGCGGGGCGACGATCGATCCCTCCCAGCCCGGGCTGTTCATCTTCACAGATCGGTACTACAGCGCGGTCTACTCGCTCGGGGCCGAACCGCGTCCGCTGTCCGCGGCTGGCTTCAACCCGACGTCGGAAGAGATGGCCGCCCAGTACGACACGATCATCGTCAACACGGGGACCTATGAGGCCAGCGGCTCCACCATCACCTTCCGGCCGATGGTCGCCAAGAGTCCCGGGTTCATCGGTGGACACTCGACAATGGATTATCAGATCAACGGCGACACGTTGACGTTGTCCGTGACGAGCACGGTGGCTGCTGACGGTGCATCGCCGCCTGACGGCTTCGAACGATCGATGACGCTCCGACGCCTCCAGTAACGCAACGCTGCGGCGCCGCCTGGGTGATGCTGCCGATCTGACATTCTCCGGCGGATGAACCTACTTGAGCCATAGTGGGTAAGCGCGCCCCATCCATTCTGCCTACCATGGGACGGTGTGGTCATCCACATCGGATTTTCTACCACATTTCTACCACAGAATCGCCCGAATACCAGGAAACAAGAAGGACCCAAATAATGGAGTAGAAAGGACGAGCCAATACGCGTATAGGCTCATAACCCAACGATTCAGGTTGT
>JACZQQ010000218.1 GCA_022545645.1 Acidobacteriota bacterium
CCACGCCCGTCAGGCAGGCCTGATCGCCTCTCAATGCCAGGCTGCCCTGTACGCCAATCGCTACACCATCGTGGTGGACGATGACATCGATCCCACCAATACCTTCCAGGTCCTGTGGGCCCTTTGCACACGATCCGATCCTGCAACTTCCATCCAGATCATCACCCGCAGTATGAGAACCAGCGATGACCCCATCGGTCCCGCTGACGGTTCGGGCGGATTCGCCTCGCGCGCCGTGATTGAAGCCTGTAAGCCGTTTGAAACCATCAAGGACTTCCCCCGGATCAGCGGTCCCAGTCCCGAGCTCAGAGAGGAAATCTACCGCAGGTTTGCCCACGTCTTTGAGAAGTGAGGGCTACGCCGTACCGTCCTGATAGGTTCCTCCGGTACCTTCGACCGGCTGACCGGTGAAGTCGAGGTCGACAATTCCCATCTGGCGCAGGAAATCCAGTCGATCGTAATAGTCGTGGACCTCGCAGATCTCCTCTCCCCGAAAGTGAAGGAACTGCACCCAGGGAACGTCGACATGCCTATTGGAGGGTGGATTGCCACGATAAACTTCTGTCTGGTCCCCCACCAGCGCCCCCTCGGTAATGATGACCTCTCCCTGTTGATAAAATCGGTCATATCGAGAGGAGAAATTGGGAATGGCCTCCAGAACCCGGACGTAGAACTCACGCAGTTGATCCCGTCCGTTGAAGACCTTAGGTATGGTCAGATCATCGTAGAGGACATCCTCGGTGTGGCACTTCAGGTACTCCTCCAGCGAGAAGGGGGGTTCCCAGATCTTCTTGTACTGTTCGAACCAAGTTTCACTATTTGATGGGGCCATGATACTCCTCTTTCCTTTGACGTTGGTTGCAGATTGAGCTTCCTTCCGGGCAATACTCTATTTCCCCGGCTCCGGAAACGTCAAGCGCTGTTCAAGATGCGCCAGCGCGGTTGATTTTGCGCTTGACACCGAAGGCAGGTAGGGCTTCAATTGTGAAGAAATCAACGTGTCGAATTTCAACATCTTTCTTTCGAGTGTGGAGGGTTTCCAATGAAACGACTTGTCACTTTTTTGCTGGTCATTCCCATTTTTTATGGCGCTGCCCTGGGGCAGCAACTGCCTCCGCTGGTTGCGGAACAGGGCTACGCTGACCTGGTGCTGGTCAACGGCAAGATCGTCACCATGGACGATCGCAGCTATACCCCCAATAGCCCGGGCAACATTGTTGAGGCCATGGCCGTTAAAGGGAAGAAAATCATGGCTGTGGGAAGCAATGTGGAAATGCGGGCACTGGCCGGACCCAACACCCGCTTTGTGGACGTCGAGAATAAGACGGTCATTCCGGGATTGATCCAAACTCACTATCACCTTTTCTCACCTGCAGTATCCCGATATGGTCCTCAGGTTGGACTCACCGATCCCAGCGTCAAGCTTACCGTGGTGGCCGAGACGACGGCAGAAGCGACTGCAAAGAAACTCAGAGACACCCTCATCAACGCCATTCAGGCACGTCGGTTGCCCAAGGGACAATGGATTACGGTTGATCTCAAAGAAAACGAAAACAATCGTCGAGGGACGACCTTTTCCTGGTTGTATTTGGGAAATATCAACCGAAGGCAGATCGACGGTGGAACCGAGGATTACCCTGTTCTGGTCAAGACCGGGCTGCAGGGCATATTCAATACAACGGCCATTGAGGAACTCAAGCAAGTCTTTCCAGACTGGGAGGAAAGCACCGACCTGGAAAACCGTCCCGGGGCCGGGAGAGACGGGTATGCGGCCGTTCCCGAAATTCAGGGTCTGAGCTTTGAACTCTGGTGGAAGGATGAACCTCTTGAGAGTCTTGCCGAGGCTTTACGCTTGCAGGGACTGGATCTTCAAAAGCTGGGCATCACCACGGCTGCCACGCGTTTGCTCTTCCCCAGAACCATCGCCGCCTACAACCTGCTCAATCGAGAGGGCAGGATGCCCCATCGGCTGGCCTACTACATCGAATCGCAGAGAGGAAACTTTTTCAACCTTAAGTCGATCCGTGAATTTTACAAGGGCACCGGCGCTCCCTGGACCACCCATTCCGCGGGCGGGGAAATGCTTTGGCTCAACGGCATGTGCAACGAGGTCTGGGACTCCATTTACAACGAGGTCTGCATGGGTCCCGATATGCCCAACGCATCGGCGGAAGTGAAGGCTCGCGAACGCTGTCCCGGCCCCGGCAGCAAGCCCTGGGAATCGTTCAAGGAAGCCATCATCTACGGATGGCGCCCGGTTCAGGGCCACGCGACTTCCAGCCACGGTGCCAGGCTTTACATCCAGATGCTGGAGCAGGCCATGGAAGAAGCCAACCTCTCGGTAGAGTACATTCGCAACCTGAGAACCACCATTGAACACAACATCCTGCTGGGGAATGTTCCGGAAATCATGGACAAGATCAAGCAGTACGGGATCATGATCAATGTCAACATGGGCATGCTCCGGGACATCCCGGAGAACGTGAAGGACTATGGGCCGGAACTGGAAAAATTTGCCATGCCTGTCAAGACCTGGATGGAGGACGGCCATCGGGTCACCTTTGAGGCGGCAGGTACCGATTTCTGGACTCCCATCTACTCCCTGGTGACCCGCAAGATCCCCGGAGGCCGGGATTTCCTGACCGGAAGGCCGACTGAGGTTGTGGAAATTCTCCCGGAAGAGGGGATTGATCGAGTCAGCGCCTTGAAAATGGCCACCACCTGGGCCTCGGAGTATATGATGGCTGAGGATACCATTGGAACCCTGGAGCCTGGAAAGTACGCAGACTTCGCGGTGCTGGATCAGGATTTCTTCACCATCCCCATTGACCAGATCCGTGATCTTAAGGTCGTCCTGACGGGACTGGGTGGAGAGATCATCTATGATGCCAATGATCCCGCCAATTAGCCCGGATGATGCATAGGTTCTTGTCACGAAGAGTTCGGAAGAGTTCGGGGACAGTCCCCGAACTTTCATCGACCGTCAATGCTGAAGGCATAGAGGCTGTAGGGCGGGGAGTTTTGGGAGCCGCACAGGGTATAGAGCGTTCCCTGGGAGATGGTGATTCCGCCTCGCCGGATGGCCGGCAGCTTATAGGTCCACAGGGGCGCTCCCGTTTCCACATCCAGGGCCTGCAGGGTGCCGTCCCTGAAGCCCTGGTAAAACAGGCCATTGGCGGCGGCCACGGCTCCCTGACTGCTGGACTCATTGGGGGTCCACCACAACACTTCTCCGCTATAGGAATGCAGCGCCACGGTGGCGGATTGGGCAATCTGGCCATGACCCGAAATGGAATTGGAGACCATGTAGATCTTGTCATGGGCATAGGCGGTACTGTTGAGGGTGGGCCCGCCATTGGTCACGCTGGCCGTCCATAAATGCTCTCCCGTATAGCGATCGAAGGTGTGAAACCCACTCTTGCTGCCCGCCCCCACACAGTGGCGCAGGACGCCAGCCCGGGTGGGATGGCTGGATTCAAAAAGAATGGGGTGGCAGCTGTAGTCCAGATCAAAGGGATCCTTATCGCGCAGCTGATCAAACCACAACAATTCGCCCGATTCCATGTCGTTGGCGATCATGCTCTCACTAAAGAGAATCGGTCCCGCCACATGTCCATGTACACTGCCGGTGACGCTGTAGACGATGCCGTGTAGGGGGTCCAGCGCAGCGGCAGTCCAGATAGCACCTCCACCCGCGGCTTTGGGATCGGGCACGGTATCGAAGCGCCAGCGAACGGCGCCCGTGTTGGCATCCAGGCAGGCGATGTGGGAGCGACCCGATGTGGTGGAAAGCCCGATGTAAACCTTCTCGCCATAAGGAATGGGTGAGGCTGAGATCAAGCTCTGATGGGTTCCGGCCTCTGGATCCAGCACGGTTTGCCAAATCTCCTCTCCACTGGCCGCATCCAGACAGTGGAATCTGGCGGTTGCATCACCCACAAAGATGCGTCCGTTGGCATAGGCAGCCGAACCACGCATTTCTCTAAACATGTTGGAACGAAATTGCGATTGGGTCAGTGGAATCTTGTCGGGCTGAATCCCCTTCCAGGCGTCAAACTTCCATTTCAGACTCCCCGATCCAGTATCCACGGCGTAAACGTGGCCGTCGTGAGCGGTGAAGTAGAGGCTGTCGCCCACCACAATGGGAGTGCTTTGACTCCACCCTTGGAATTCTTCAAAAATCCACTTCACCTTCAACTGACCGACGTTTTGGGGGCCGATGATGGTCTCATAAGGATTGGACCGGGTTCCCCGAATGTCGTGTCCGAACATGGGCCAATCTCCCGCTTGGGTGCCGGCGGGAACATGGGCAGCCTGAGGAAGGATCGAGCCTTTTACAGGCCGCAAGGCGGCCAGCCCAGCAGCCCCGGCAGCCAGTGACAAGAATCGCCGGCGGTTTAAAATGTGAGCTGGCGAGCAGGGGTGGTTACCTTGGCGGGACACAGGGGATACCTTCCTCCAATGGGGTCCATCATTCCTCTTGACAGACCGCCCTAAAAATGGAATTTTAAGGTCAAGCTTCCCTG
>JACZQQ010000219.1 GCA_022545645.1 Acidobacteriota bacterium
TGGGAGCAGAAGTTTTTAAGAGGAGCCCCTGGATGTTGCTCGGTGGCCTCGACGGAGAGCCCGCACCTGGAAAGGGAGCCCTTAAACCGAACTTTCAGGGGCCCGGGCCCTCCTTGTGTGATACCATGGGATCCTCCACTTCAGCCACAGGGTCTTCTGAACTGGGCCCGGAAGAAATCAAGACCCCATCTAAACAGGACACCGAATTCGCTTAGAGAAGGCGTCTAGGGATTGGAAGACGTTCACCCGTTCCCAGTTTCCCCGGCCAAATAGTCGAGAGTCCGCTGGATTCGAGCATCAGAGGTGCGCGAATCCATCAGATAAGGAGCAATTGAATTGAGTTTTACACAGTTTTCGTTTGATCCCCGGATAGCCGACGCCATCAAGCAGATCGGCTATACCGTTCCCACTCCCATCCAGCAGCGGGGAATTCCCGTTGTTTTGGAGGGACGCGACATGCTGGGGTTGGCCCAGACCGGCACAGGAAAGACGGCATCTTTCCTCCTTCCCTTGCTGCAGCGCTTAATGCTAGGCCGCATGGGGCGGATCCGGGCTCTCATCCTGGCTCCCACCCGGGAGCTCGCCGAACAGATTCACCAGACTGCTGTTGATCTGGGTAGAGGTACTGGAGTCCGCAGCATCTCGATTTATGGGGGTGTCGGAAAGCACGCCCAGGTAGGGGCTCTTCGGCGGGGTGCTGAGATCGTGGTCGCCTGCCCGGGACGGCTACTAGACCACATATCCGGGGGAAGCATCAATCTCTCGGGAGTCGAGATGCTGGTTCTGGACGAGGCCGACCGGATGTGCGACATGGGATTCCTTCCCGACATCCGGAGAATTCTCAAAGTCCTTCCCGGAACCCGCCAGACCCTGTTCTTCTCTGCCACCATGCCGGCCGAAATACGAACACTGGCGGATGGAATGCTCCGCGACCCGGTGACCGTACAGATCGAGGCCAGCGTGCCTGCCAAGACCGTTTCCCACGCCTTCTATTTGGCCTCCCAGGATCGCAAGTTCCAGCTCTTGCTGGGGCTTCTCCAAACCACAGATATGGGGAAGGTGCTCATCTTCACCCGAACCAAGCGACGAACCCGGAAGCTGGCTGCCGAGTTGAAGAACCAGGGGTACCGGGTCTCGGGTCTCCAGGGCAACATGGTCCAATCCCAGCGTCGTCGGGCCATCGACGGATTTCGCAACGGCCAATACGACATTTTGGTGGCCACGGACGTGGCGGCTCGGGGCATCGACGTATCGGAGATCTCGCACGTGATCAACTTCGACATGCCGGATTCCGTCGATGCCTATACCCATCGCATCGGCCGCACCGGCCGCGCCGAGCGAACCGGCGAGGCCTTCACTTTCGCGACGCATTCCGACAAGCCCATGGTGCGCAAGATCGAGGAGGTGCTGAACAAAGCGGTCGAGCGCCGGATTTTTCCAGATGGTTTGCAGAACACGACGAGTTCCGGGGACACACCCGGCCGGGGTCGTTCGCGAAGGGGCCGTCCTCGGAATCCTTCCGGGAGAACTCGCGGCAGGCGTCGTGCAGGAAGGTCTTAGGAGTCATTGCACGAGCAATCAGACGCCAGTGTTTTGGCGATTCTTGTAAACTAAAGCAACCCATTGGAAAGAGGTGGGGGATAAGGACAGAAGCCTTAAAGACAAGTGGTAACCCGAGGAGTGCCCCGTGGGTAGTGGTGCAAGCGCATATGCCTTGCTCAGACGGATCAAGGCAGGTCTCAAGAGACCGGTCCATCGGATTCGCTTTTGGCGGTACAGGAAGGGCCACGAAAGCCCCCTGATTTTCATCGTGGGATTGCCCAGATCAGGGACGACCTGGCTGACCCAGATGTTCACCTCGGTCCAAGGGTACCGTTACCTCTCTCCTTGGCACGCAACCCAGACAGACCACAACCTGAGAGAGAAGACTCTTCGAGGGTTTGCCCGTCAATTGGTCGTCCTGCGACTTCATCTACCTTGGTCGGAAGGGAACGCACGAATTCTCGAGGCTAGCCGACAGCGGTACGTCGTCACCTACCGGGATCTGCGGGATGTGGTTGTGAGCTGGTATCACTACGTCTCGAAGGTCGACCCGCAGCATTTTCTCCACAGCCAACTTCGTTCCCTTAACCTGGAAGAGGGAATTGACTACTATATTGAACACATCCTGGATTACGAGGTGCGGTGGATACGCAACTGGCGAAACCACCGGCACCCGGAACTCAGTACCGAGACCCGTTGGAAATGACAAGGTAAAAGTGACCCGGCGTGATCACGCAAAAGTGACCCACCCAGGTTTAAAAATATATATCAATAGATGCACGGATCAAGAGGGGTTAGGGGTCCCCTCTTGATCCGTTTCCTTCTTGGACCCCGAAGGGGTCGCAGTGGCAGCCACTGCTCGTTTCCGCCCTTTTTTGTGGTGTCGTTTCAAGCTTTCGGTGAGCCGAATACTCTCCCAGTCAAACTCATAGATATGGCAATGATGGGTGAGTCGATCCAACAAGGCCGCCGTCAGGGAAGCCTCTCCGAAGACCTTGGTCCATTCGGCAAAGGCCAGATTGGAGGTCACCAGCAGGGAGGCTCTTTCATAGCGATTGGCAAACACCTGAAACAGCAACTGGGCACCCTCTTGGGAGAAAGGAATGTAGCCCAGCTCGTCGCAAATCAATAGGTGAAAGCGATCCAGTTTCCTCAAGTATCGCTGCAGTAGACGCTCCTCACGGGCTTCCACCAGGGTATTCACCAACTGGGCGGCGGTCTGAAACAACACCCGGTATCCTCGCCGGCAGGCTTCGACCCCCAGAATGGTGGCGGCGTGCGACTTGCCCGTTCCATGTTTTCCAATCAAGGCCAAATTCTCCCCTCGCCCAATGTAGTCGCACTGGGCCAGTTCACGCAGCTGCATGCCATCGAGCGAGGGCCACTTCGTCAAGTCCGTGCTCTCCAGCGTTTTCATGACCGGAAATCGGGCTTCCGTCAGTCGGCGTTTGAGCTGATTGGCCTGACGCTGCTCCAGTTCCCGGTTGGCCAGATCCAAAAGAAAAGCTTCGTAGCTTTCCTTCCCTTGGCGAGCCTGGCGGGCACATTCGGGATAATCCCGCCCCATGGCCGGCAGTCGCAGCTTCTTGAGATGATCCTTCAGTAATACCGCCTCACTGGCCTGACTCATGACACACCTGCCGTCAATAACGCGTTGAAGTCCTTCACATCGCTCATCAGGACCGCTCGATCCGTCACCCCCGGAAGGAGCTCTGCCGGTAGGGGTTGAACCACCAGAGGGGAACTCTCTTGAAGTCGGATCAGAAGGCGAATCGATTCATAGCTCGGGCAGTGCTGCTCCAGGACCGAAGCAATGGCTTGCTCCACCTGGGTCCGCTCATAGTCTCGGTGCAGTCCCAAAATCCTCACAAACTCACGGGTTCCCCGGCTGTGCCCTTGTCTGAAGCGCAGCTGCTCCAGCAGCAGATCGTAATCTTTCGGCCAGCGGGCTCGCCACTGTACAATCGCTCGCGCACTTTCGAACGATCCCACTCGCTCACCTATTAGATCCAGATAATGCAGAGGATCGATCTGCCACCGGTTCTTGGAAAACACCCGATCGTGTTGGGCCACTGGGCGCTCATCCGCATACAGTGCAATCTTCTGGCAATGGATATGGGCCCACACCCAGCGGCCCACATAGGCTCGGGGAACCGAGTAGCGGTTGCGGTCGATCCGCACCGTAGCATAACGATCCACCTTGACTCGAACCGCTTTGAAGTTCTCATAAGGCCGATCGGGCAAAGGCAAAAGCCGGGACTGTTCACCCTCAAAGCGTTCCTCTACGGTCAGGTGGTCTTCCCGACCCGCAATCCGGTGTCCACCGTAACCGTGACAGCGCTCCAGAAGCAGTTGGTTGAGTTGATCAAAGTTCTCGACTCGAGGCAGGGGAACCAGAAAGTTTCGTCGTGCAAACCCGATGATCCCCTCCACCCCTCCTTTCTCGTGTCCCTGGCCGGGATTGCAGAAGCGGGCTCGGTACGTGTAGTAACTGCGAAAGGCCACAAAGCGCTCCTGTTCCACCCGCCTCCCTCCTCGAAGGATCTGCTTCACCGACAGGGTCAGATTGTCATAGATCAGTTCCCGGAATACTCCCCCGTAGTAGTGGAAGGCGTGCATGTGAGCGTCAAAGAACATCTCCTGACGTTCCCAGGCATAAGCCCGAACAAAGGGCTTGCCCGAGTAGCGCGAGCGCATCACAAACAGTTTGACCCGGCGTCGTTCTCCCCCCATCTGGACCCAAGCCGTTCCCCAGTCCACTTCCGCTTCCCGCGCTACTTCAGGATCCATCGGAACCATTGCCTTCTGGCTTCCCCAGCCCTGGGCCACTTTCCATTCCCTGACCCAGCGACGCACCGTCGACTCAGCTCCTTGAAAGCCTTGCTCCTCCACCAGTCGCCGGTAGATCCGACGTGCCGTATGCCGTTGTTTCTTGGGCCGGGTTCGGTCCTCTCGCAGCCACTGCTCCACCACCCCCGCTAC
>JACZQQ010000220.1 GCA_022545645.1 Acidobacteriota bacterium
AAGCCGGGAATGAAGCTGATAAAAACCGCCAGGACCAGAATTTTGGATACCGTGCCTCTCATTGCGCCCTCCTCAAAGAGTTGATTTCCCCCTAAAATAGCACACAATGAGCCGGGTGGCACGCAAATCCTTGGACATCCGTCTCTACTCTGAAGGCTGCCTGAGCGCGCTTCACTTCAGAGCAGGCTTGAGATAAGATTCCCATGCTCCGCTTGTTCGGGGATCGTCTAATAGGCAAGACAGCGGCCTTTGGAGCCGCCGATCCAGGTTCGAGTCCTGGTCCCCGAGCCAAATCAGTTGTGAATGGTGGTTTGTGAGTTGAGAATGACCCGTAAGGCGTCGGGATATCAGGCCCCTACGGGTTAACCCTACCGGGCTCAGGAAAAGCCCCCAAAAATAAACAGGGCAAGTGCTCCTTAGTGGGAATACTTGCCCCTCCAAACAGGGCTTAAAAAGTAAATCCCTGTTGCACTTTTCATGATACCCGACTCGTGTCCATGCGCAGTGATCACCGTCACGGCATTTACATATTCAAATCGGGAAGGTGCAAACACCGGGAAGGCCGTCCGATCTCAAAAGTCGAACTGATAGCTGTCAGGATAAATCCAGGCATCTCTTGAAAATAGTGTATTTACTGGGTTTCATCAATTTCCCGAAGTTGCACAGAGCGGAATAACGTGGAAGAAAGCCGCAACTGGCGCAACCTATTCGCAATCGGAAAATACCTGTTTTCAGGGCCTTCGAACGAGTGCCTCTATTGAACCTCTTCACCTTCGATCAACTCACGAACTGCCTGGGCGAAGTCGGTCGGGGAGGCGTACGCTGGATTGGTACGGAACACCGAGACCGTCGAACGGAGAGCTTCCGCCTCTTCCACTCCCGCCTGAGCCTGGGCCTTTGAGACCTCTTGAACGGGGTGCAACGCAAAGAGCAGATTCTCGGGATCAACCCGTCCCAAGTCGACGGCTCGGTCAACCCGCTTTCTGCATCGGCAGGGACGATCCGGATCCACCAGTCCACATTTGGACCGCATAAACTCGTAGAGTCGTGATCGAGCCCGAGAAAGCCGCTTACGGAATACCGTTGGTGTAATCCCTAAAATCTCTCCACCCTCGACCCCGTTGACCTCTAGGATCTCACCCAGGATGTAGGTGAGCCGATGATCCCGATCCAAGCACAAGAGCATTCCTTGGGAGCAACCGACCTTCACCTCTTGAATGAGAAGAGCTTTCTCCACTCCTCGATGGTTCTGCATCGGACCTTCGGAGAGTCCTATGTCCAGGTCCTGCCCAAACCTTTCGAAGGAGATCTCTCTCTTTCGGCCCGGCGCTTACGGGTCGTCAGAAGGTAGTTGCTGGCCACTCTGTAGACCCAGGTCGTGAGGGTACTCTTCCCCTTGAAGGATCCCAGATGGGTGATGATCCGGATCAGGATTTCCTGTGTGGCGTCCTCTGCATCCTCTGGATGCCAGAGCATCTGGACCGCCAGTCGATATACCTGATCCTGAATCTCTCGTACTACCCGTTCCAACGCAGCCTGGTCACCTGTTTGGGCTCGGGAGACCTGCTCTGAGAGCGAAACGTCAACTTCTCCAGCCCGACCCGGTGGCCGGCCTCCCGAGCTTCCCACCTTAGGCCTCTTCCTGGATCGCTCTGGCTTCAAAGTGCCGTCTCACATTCTCCAGCTCTCGCTGGAGAGAGGAGAATCCAGCATCGAAGGCCTGGTCCGGCTGATTCGGGCTCTGAAAAAGGGTGAAGAGAAAGGCGCACTGGCCGCCTGGAAGATTCACGACCCGGGCCAGAAATAGTGACAGTGTCTCTTCCGTCGGTCCTACACGTATGTCAATCACGCCGGTTTCAGGATAGGACTGCTGATGATAGACCATCTTTCCCACCTCGGTGACCGCGTTCGCCCGTCGATCGTCGATCACCTGGAAATCCTGGATGAACTCAGTCGCCCATTCTGGGGTATTTCGAATGTCAGCGAGATAAGCGAAGACTTCGTCCCTCGGGGCGTCCACCACTACTGATGCTGTTGCGTTACGCATGATAACCTCCTAAAAAAGATTTGTCTCTGTTGTCTGCTCGGGCACTCCCAAGCCTTACATTCACAGACTTAGACTCGGAAACAATCAGGAGTGTGACTTATTTCTTTGCTGGAATGGCCCTCTTCAATTGACCACTCCACTGATGATGGTGAAACAAGGTGCTGCTCAACAGTGAGTACTTAATGTTGGTTTGTCGACAGGAGAACGGGGGTGATCCGCACAGGGTGTAAGAGTTTGCGACCTTTTTGCACTGACCATTGAAGCCAAGAGATCGGCCCCTTTCTTTGGTGGCTGATCTTAAAGGCTGAATGGTTCGGCCCGTAAGGTATGGGCTGACATAGACAGAACCTTAACAAAGGAGTAAGAAAACATGCGCAAACTATTCACTGCGGCGTTCGCCATCGTGCTGGTGACCACCCTGGCATCCGGCCCAGTCTGGGCAAAATCGGACTGGGAATTCAAGCTGTATAGAGCACAGGTGATCCATGGAACCGGCACTGTACTAGAACCCGGATCGTACGAGCTTCGGCTCAACGGTAATAGCGAAGCTGCGATCTACCGAAACAGGAAACTGGTGACTACAGTGCCTGTTGAAGTTCGATCCTTGGATAAGGGCACAGACCCAAAGTCGATGCTGATAAGAAACGGCGTCATCGTAGAGATCCGAACGAGAAAGGAAGTGGTCGTGTTTTCTCCTCGCTCTTAAGGGGACGACTGAAACCACTTGATCCCCCAGCGTATAAGTTGATGCGGTTCTCGCAGGATTAATCCGACCATTACCCCTCAGTGTGGGCGGGAACCGCACCTCACTGGCCGACTGGCCAATGAGAAAGGGCAGAGAATCGACATCGGTAACGTGAAGTCCAAGAGTTTCGAGCGGGTACGTCGTCAGGCAGGGCTAAGGGACATCAGATGCCATGATTTGAGACACACCTACTCCAGCCAGCTGTTTGCTACGGGCAAGCCCGTCACCTACGTCTCTCAGCAACTCGGAGACACAACCCCCGTCTGCCCAAAGGGTTACGGCGGTGCCAGGTCACCTGCGGTGTTGGCACTTCTCGAAAATGCCCAGACATTGCCTGCGTCGCGCCGCCTGATGTTTGGCCCGGCGGCGCCTGTAACGCGACCTCACCGATCACCGGGACAGGCTCCTAGGCTATTTCTCCGGTTCGACTAGCCTGATGGATGTAATCAGCACAGGCTCGACTGGGACATCCCCGCTGCCGGTCTTCACGGCAGCGATCTTGTCTAAAACGTCCTTACCGGAAGTCAGCTTCCCGAAGACGGCATACCCCCAGCCATCCTGCCCTGGGTAATCGAGAAAGGCGTTGTCGCGGTGATTGATGAAGAACTGGCCGGTGGCGCTATGAGGGTCTGAGGTGCGCGCCATGGCCAGGGTTCCACGCTTATTCTTGAGGCCGTTCTTGGCTTCGTTTTGAACGGACTCACGGGTTGGCTTGCGGGTCATGTTGATGGTAAATCCGCCGCCCTGGATCATGAAATCCTTCATGACACGGTGGAAGATGGTTCCATCGTAGTACTTGTCGTCCACATACTGTAAAAAATTCTTGACGCTTTCTGGTGCCTTCTTTGGGTCGAGCTCGGCAACCATCGTGCCGAGCGATGTTTCGATTTCCACCACGGGTTTATCTCCTTGTCCATAGACAGCGCTGATTGTCATCAGAAGCCCCAGCACCGCCCCTAGCACAGATGGGCGGAAAAAGGCTCCGACAGTGAATGGTTTGTGATCGAGTTCCATAGATTTCCCCTTTTCCTTTGCCACAGGTTCCATTGGCAAAGCGGCGGCCATCTGCTTCAGCCGACGGGTCTGCTCCCCCGGCTTGAAGCTCGCGGTAGAACAAATTTATAAAAATACTCTTCGAATTTATCGGGATTTTCCAGTTTCCACATGGTGAAGTCGTGCCGGAATTGTTCCATAAAAGTGTCGACAAAGACAGCGGCGTCCAGCGCACCGGCCTGGCTTGCCTCCAGCCAGTGATCCAGCAGCAAATCCTCCGCTTCAGGAGTACTGGCTCTGACTTCCTTCCAAATCACCAGCAAATCGGTGATGGCGGTCAGCTCTTCTCTGAAGGTGTACCGGTAAACCTTGAATTTAGGATTTCTTCTTTGAAATGTGAATTTTTTCCAGCGGACCTTGGTGTTGATGTAGGCCTTCCAAGCCGGACGCGTCACCTCACTGACTTGTTGTAGATCCTCATCCGTCGGTTCCTCGATTTCCTGGGCGATCACCCACAAGACCGGCTTGGGGAAGTGGAGCGCCATGTGTTCGACGTTGGCTCCCCCCAAATCCAGTTGTGTCATCAACTGCCAGGTAGGCGGATAGCCAGGATCGGCTTTCAGACTGAGAATCAAGTTGCCCATGGCCTCCTCTCCCTCTCCCAGCAGGGCATAGGTTCGGGCCAACAAGAGAAATCCCAAGGGATCATCGGGGTCACGGTCCGCTGCTGCCCTGGAA
>JACZQQ010000035.1 GCA_022545645.1 Acidobacteriota bacterium
GGAGAGAAGTGGCCTCAACATGACCATTCGATGCGGCGTGCATCAACGCCGTGGCGCCGGACCTATCCCGGGTTTCCACATCCATCCCCCCCTTCAGGAACAATTCTAAAACGGCCAGATCACCCTCCTTGGCCTGCTCAAGAAAGGCCTCACCATTCCAGATCACTCCCAGTTCCAGCAAAGCCTTCCGGTAGTCTTCGGAACTTGAACCACAGGCCGACAGGAACAGGAGTAGGGCAGAAGCGGCGAAGAGTCTCTTTTGCATGGTCAGTGTTCGACGGTCATTCTGTTGAGGCTAGCCCACGGCTTCTGGTGTAGGGGCGCACGGCCGTGCGCCCCTACAGTCCTTAATCAAAATCAAGCGGGGTCTGGCAACACCCTCTTTAGCCCACGGGCCAGACCTTGTGATTAATGCATGTTGGCACAGTCCACCTCCTGCCAGGACCCTGAACCCGTTCGAATCTTCATGGGGACGAAGGGTTTGACGTCCGATCCGGAACCGGCCCAAAAGCCCTGAACTTCGACGTCCTGGGCGGCATACTGGGCAAGGGTATTCCGTGGATTGCAAGCGAGCACCGCCGTAATTTGATTACCAGCAAAGAGGGCTGCCGGTTGACCACCCTGCAAGCACATGGTGGCACAGCTCTTCATCACATTGCCGTCCGCCATCATGTGATCCTGTTTGGTATTGCCCCAGGAGTTCATCATGGCATTCCCCTTGGCCGCACAGGTCAGATCGATGAGCGTGCCTTTAAGGCTCACCGTATCGGGCTGTCCCATCTGGGCCTCGACGTTCATCCCAAAAGGGGACACAAAAGCCAAGGCCACCATCACAAGCCCAAGTTTGCTACCGTTTTTGAATCTCATTCCTCGCTCCTTTCATATGTGTCATTTGCTGATCCACCACCCACGGGTGTTCTATGGGTTGAAATGACACCCAAGCGAGTTTTTATTCCAAAACCTGTGAGGAAATGAAGGGAACAGTATGGCAGGAAACAAAATTCCAAATCATAGCCGGCGGACCGGCTCTAGCAACATCCGCCCCCATCATAAGAATAGCTCGACTCGGAGATGAAAATGTCGTCCCGACCCAGCCCACTCAGAGCTCCGGCTGTCTTGTCACAGATGGCCATGGGATGGCCTTGTGCCAGCAGGTGTCCTTTCTGATCATCGAACGAGTCCTGATCTCCAAAGTAGATGGCCGTTTTGCCGCTGAACACACAGGGACCGTCCTCAGGCATCGGATCTTTGATGGCACACACTTCAACACTTTCAATGAAAATCAATCGGTCGGTAGCATAGTGCTGGGGATCGAGTACACGGTAGGGACGCCTGGCCCGAATTTCCACGGTGCCAAAGCCCGTGTCGGTAATCAGATCAATATATTGATTCAAAGGTAAAGCACCACTTAAACAAAGGGCTCTCAATCGTTCATCCTGGCACAGGTTCTCCGGCATTCCACTTTCACAAATGGGGTCAGAAAGAAGAAGCCTGCCTTGGGGTTTCAAGACCCGAAACATTTCGCCCAAAGCACGTTTCAGGTCCTCCACGTAAAAGATATTAAAAAGACAATTCTGGGCAGCAACATCGATCGATTCATCCTCCACCGGGAGACTCAGGGCATCTCCCAGACGCAGATCGATCCAGTCGTTTTGAAACCAGGGATTCAGCTCTTCGGCTCCTTGAAGGTTTTGACGACAGACCTCCACCATCTCGGCGACCGGGTCAATCCCGATAATCGAGTGGGGCTTCCGGCTGAAATAGGCGAATTGGAGAAGTTCCATTCCCCCTCCCACACCCACATAGAGGACCTTGGAACCCTCGGAAAGATCCCGGGGGTGGACCGTACTGCCACAACCGTAATTCATCTCCAGCATCTTCGCGGGAATTTCCAGCTCCGGCAGTTTCCAGACAGGACTCGTCGTACAACACAGCCCTTTTTGTGGGTCCAAAGCCGCTGCCTTGTACACATCCTTGGTGACTTTCTGTAAGCTCTGGCTCATTTAATGATTTCCCCTCCACAGGTAGAACCCGCACCGGCAGTGCAACCGTAGCAATGCTGATTCAAAACAATCTTGCGTTTCTTCAGCTTATGGATATCGAAGTTGCGGATGTGTCCCGGCGCACCGCGCTCCATCTTCAACTCCAGCATCTGATTGAAATCACAGTCATAGAGAGTTCCCTCCCATCCGACCGATATCGTATTACGACACATCACGCCTGCGGCTGCCGCCGGATTGAAGGCGTCTACCAGGGTCTGCATATATTCCTCAAATTGGCCCAGACGCAACAGGTATTCGAGAAAACGGCTGATGGGCAGGTTGGTAATGCAGTAAAGATCGTTGAAAACGATGCCGAATTGTTCTTTTAAAACTCGCTGATAATCACCTTTCAGCTTCTCCTGCGGTGGCGGCAAAAACGCACCCACCGGATTGTAGACCAGGTGCAGCTCCAAATCCGCCCCCTCCTGCCCATACCCAACCGCATTCAACATTTGAAGCGCTTCGATGGACCGATCAAAAACCCCGCTTCCCCGTTGCTTATCGGTGTTTTCAGCCGTATAGCAGGGCAGCGACGAAACGATGATGGCCCGGTGATCCGCGAAGAACTGAGGAAGCTGCCGGTATTTGCTGTTCACCGTTAAGATGGTGAGATTGCTGCGGACGATGCTTCGACGCCCCAATTTGGAAATCTCCTCGACAAACCACCGGAAGTGGGGATTCATTTCCGGAGCTCCACCCGTTATATCGACCTTGCTGACGTCCGATTCCTGAATCGCGTCAAGGCAGTATTGCATGGTCTCGCGGGTCATGATTTCATCTCGATCGGGACCGGCATCCACATGACAGTGAGCACAAGTCAGATTGCACATTTTCCCGACATTGATTTGGAGAATCTCGATTTCAGTGGGCCTGAGGGGATAGAGACCGATTTCATCCAGCCGTTGTTCAAAGCTGGGGAGCTTGCGAGCTGATTCACTCAATGTCTGAATCTGAACCAGCGGATCGGAAAGCTCATGCTGAATGGCCTTCAGCGATTTCAGCGCCTGAGAGGCGTTTGGTGAGCTCATTTCGGGTCACCCCTTCCACCCTCTGGATGGCCGAGGGCGGTTTCTATGATCTCACGTTCCAGCCGTTCAAGGGTGGACGGGTCCTCGGTGTGGGGTCCCCACAGATTCCTGGCTGTCTCACCGATGGAGTGAAGCTGCACTGCATAGCAACGACAGTGACGACACATGAGCAGATGAAGGCGGACCCAAAACCGCTGCCACCCGTTGGCCTCCTTAAATTCATCACTCGCAATCTGACGAGCGACTTCCTGACAACACAACATCACTACTTTCTCTCCACCCCCTTGGCCTCCAGGCACTCCCGAAGGCGGTTACGGACCCTATAGATTATGACCCCTAAGTTAGTGTGGGTTATGTTTAAAATCTTACAAACTTCATCGCTGCTCAACTCGTCCACCTCGCGCAAGACGAATGCCATCCGTTGCTGAGTCGATACCCTTTCAAGACAATCCTCGAAAAGTTCTCTGATTTCCGAAGCATAGAGCTGAACGTCAACAGGTTGTGGCGGTCTGACCCAGCTCCCCTGGGTATCAAACCGTTTCTCGAAGGCATCGTCGATTTCATCCATCTGCCGTTCCTGCTGCAACTGGCGACGAGTTTCCCTGATTTTATGGTAAAGAATGCCAAATAACCAGGTGCGTACATGTGATCGCCCCTCAAAGTTCCTGGCCTTTTCGATAAAGGTCGTAAAGGTCGCCTGGGTCACCTCATCGGCGCGCTCCGGGTCCAGGCCCGCACTTCGAGCAGCACGGTGAATCTGGCCCAGGTAAGAGGTCACCACAGCTCGCAGAGCTTCCGGATCTGCCGCCCTTATCCTTTCCGCAAACTGGGGATCGTCTATCGCCATCTTCATGTGTAAGAATCCGCGCGCTGCTCACACTCACTAGCGAATTCGGAAGGAGATCAGGCCTCCTACTGAAGTTGGTCTGATCTTAGAGTGCACAGGGTCGGCTTGCAAGTCCAGGACTTGCCCGATCCTTTTATTGAACGACCTACAACTTAAGGAGGTAAACAACATGAATGTAAGGAATATCACACTTGGTGGGTACGGCGGCCTGGCCGGCGGAGTGGTCTTCGGAGCCATGATGGCCATGATGGGGATGCTGCCCATGATTGGCATGATGGTGGGAGTGCCTTCGGCCGTAGTTGGCTTCCTCGTCCACCTGGTCATCAGCGCCCTGATCGGCATCTCGTTTGCGGTCCTTTTTGACCGCTTCCTCGGAAGTGTAAGCAGTGGGCTGGCCTCTGGCCTCGTCTATGGAGGGGCCTGGTGGTTTCTCGGACCGCTGACATTGATGCCACTCATGATGGGAATGGGTCTCAACTGGAATGCCGCCGCAGCATCCCAAATGCTTCCCAGCCTGGTGGGTCACCTCCTCTACGGTGCCATTCTGGGAACCAGCTATGTTTGGCTCAAAAACCGTGGCGCCGGATGCCAGACAGGGCATACAAGCCCCGGGCCCGCCCTGGAAGAACACTGAACGCCTCTGGAATGTGGGAGGCAAGGTGCCGAATCCGACTGATCGGCACCTGAGGTGCCTCCAAAACTCTTCAGGATATTTCTCACTTATATCATCTTAAGTGTCTATAAATAAATTGTTTTTCTTACTGTAAATCCCCCTCCTGTTGATTATCGACAGTTTGGATGTTACAGTACGGTCCCCTATTTTTTGCTTATGGTTTCAACCCTGGAGAGCAGTCATTCCTACCTTCGCTCGATGCAGGAGTCTGATCTCCCGCAGGTCGCGGAAATCGAGAGAGAAACCTTTCCCAGTCCCTGGCCCTTGAGTTCCTTTCGCCAGTGTCTGGATTTCGGGTACTGCTGTCGCGTACTGGCTCAGGGAAGCCTTGTCCAGGCCTACGCCATCATGGCTGTTGAAGTGGACGCCGCCCATATCCTGAACCTGTGCGTCAGATCTGAATTCCGGCAGCAGGGTGAGGGACGCCAGATGCTCAATCATCTCCTGAAACTCGCCCGTGCTGCTCAGGTCAAAGACATATTTCTGGAAGTGAGAGTCTCCAACCACCCTGCCGTTCATCTCTACCAATCGGCAGACTTCGTGAAAATAGGAACTCGAAAGGACTACTACCCCAGCGAGAAGGGGCGAGAGGATGCCTTAATCCTGGTTAAGCGCTTGTCCGCAGAAAAGTTGGAGTTCCAGGATTGAACAAGCAGCCAGAAACCCAAACAGGTGCTGAAGAGATCCGTTGGAATCTAGCCGATCTTTATCCCGACTCGAACACTTTGGAAAGTGATCTTCAAGGGGTCGCTGCGGCGGCTGAAGACTTTGCACAGCGTTACAGGGGTCAGGTGGCGTCGTTAGATGATTCCGGTCTCGCCGCAACCTTGAAGGAATTCGAAGCTCTGCAGGAACGACTGGTAAGGGCTCATACCTATAGCTATCTCAACTGGTGCACCCAGATGGACGACTCCAAACGCGGTGCACTGCTGCAAAAAGTCCGTGAGGTCAGCACCCACATTCGGCAGAAACTCCTTTTCTTTGAACTGGAATGGGTTCAGCTGGAAGACAGTCAGGCTGAAAAGCTCCTGAAAAGTACGGCCATTACTCCCTATCGACACTATCTTGAATGTGAGCGCCTGACCAAACCCCACGTCCTGAGTGAGCCGGAGGAGAAAGTCCTCTCGGAAAAGGCCCTCACCGGGTGCCAGGCCTGGAACCGCTTCTTTGATGAAATCGTTGGATCTGCACGATTCTCGTTTGAGGGCCAGGAACTGACCCAGCAGGAGATTCTGGCTAAGTTCTACAGCGCCAATCGCCAGGTACGCCAGCGAGCTGCTCAGTCCTTCACCGAAGGTCTCGAGCGCTACCTCCGAGAGTTGACCTTTATTTTCAATACTATTTTGGCCGATAAGAGCTCAGATGACCGATTGCGGCACTATCCCAACTGGCTCTCCAGTCGCAATCTTTCCAACGAGATCTCTGAAGAAGCCGTTCAGACCCTGATCGAATCCGTCACCGACCGTTACGACCTGGTGGCGCGCTATTACAACTTGAAAAGAAAACTACTGGGACTTGAAGATATCCAAGATTACGATCGATACGCACCCCTGGGAAAGGTGGACACCTCTTATTCCTGGAACCAGGCCAAGGATATTACTCTGAAGGCCTATGAGTCGTTCCATCCACGCCTGGGATCCATCGTTGCTGACTTCTTCAAGCAGCGGTGGATCGATGCGCCGGTAGAACCCGGCAAGGCAGGAGGTGCCTTCAGTCATCCAGCCGTTCCCAGTGCCCACCCCTACGTGTTGTTGAATTACACCGGAAACATTCGTGACGTCCAAACCCTGGCCCACGAACTGGGGCATGGAGTCCACCAATATTTATCACGCCAGCAAGGTCTTCTTCAGGCTGACACTCCATTGACCCTGGCCGAGACGGCTTCAACTTTTGGAGAAATGCTGGTGTTCGATCGCCTCATGAAACAGGAGAACAACCCAAGCGCCCATCTTTCCATGATTGTGAGCAAGATCGATGACATCGTGGCCACCGTTTTCCGCCAGGTGGCCATGAACCGCTTCGAAGATCGGATCCATACCACTCGCCGCACCAAAGGTGAGCTGTCCTCGGATCATTTCAGTGAACTTTGGATGGAAACTCAACAGGACATGTTCCAGGGGAGTGTCCGATTGGGAGACCACTACCGCATTTGGTGGAGTTATATTCCTCACTTCCTCCACACGCCTGGATATGTCTACGCTTATGCTTTCGGAGAATTGCTGGTTCTTGCACTTTACGCGCAATACCAGAAAGAGGGAGAGGACTTCGTGGAGAAATATTTGCACCTTCTGGAAGCGGGTGGATCGGACTGGCCCCACGTCTTGCTGGAAAAGCTGGGAATCGATCTCAAGAACCCTCGATTCTGGCAGGAGGGCCTTTCCGCTATTGAGCAACTGATCACAAGGGCGGAGAAACTGGCGAAAGAGGTGGACAGCAAACAACTGACAACTGACAGTTGACCGCTGACTGGTATCAGCGGAAATCCCAAATTCCAAATCCCAAACCTGACTTGGAACTTGGAACCTGGGACGCGCGCGAAGCGCGCTCTGACAAAGATGATCGAAACACCCAAACTCACGACTGATGTGATCATACGAGTCTGGGAAGAGGACCGCTTTCAGGGCATTGTTTTGATCGACCGGAAGAACCCCCCACTGGGTTTGGCCATACCGGGCGGTTTCGTTGAAGTGGGAGAGAGCGTGGAAACCGCTGCCCTTCGGGAGATGAAGGAAGAGGTGGGCCTGGATGTGCAACTGGTGGGTCTGCTGGGAGTCTATTCCGATCCCAAGCGAGATCCCCGCTTCCACACGGCCTCGGTGGTTTTCGTGGGCGATGCTACAGGAGAACCCCAGGCGGCCAGTGATGCCCAAGAAGCTTCGATCTATCGCCTCGAGGAGATTCCCTTGGACCGCCTCGTTTTCGATCACCGCGAAATCCTGTTGGATTTCCTGGGGAGCCCGGACTGACCGCTGACCGCTTTCAGCGGTCAGCGGAAATTCCAAATCCTAAATCCTAAACAAATTCCAAATCACAAATTCCAAGTTCAAAACCTCTGAGCACGGGCTGTTTTAAACCGAATTACCTGTTTCAGGTCTTGAATGTTGAATTTGTTTGGAATTTGTGATTTGGAATTTGAGATTTCAGCCGGTCTGCCGGCTGCGGTCTATTGTCTGCCCCCGTCCTCTGCTGGTATCATCAGAAGCCGGGATTATTCATAGGTTCTCGTCACGAAGCGGGGAAAGCGCCGGCCTGACAAGGCGCGTGACGGGAGGTCCCCGCAAACGTACTCCCTGTAGTACGTTGAGGAGGCCGACCGAGCGGAACGCAGTCAGGACGGATGGTTTCACAGCTGCAGTAGAGAACTTATGAATAGTCCCGGCTAATTATGTTCAAACGTCAAACCACTGGATCGGTGGTCTGCCCTTCTTGTCACCAACTGGTCGGAGTCAACGAGGAAAAATGCTACTACTGCGGTCGTCCCAACCCAGGGATGTGGGGTTATGCTGTGTTCTTGAGGCGACTGGGGCAGGACCTCGGCTTTGTCCAGGTGGTGACCTTTGGCTGCGTCGGTCTTTATATCGCCACGCTGTTGACCGACCCGGGAGGAATCCAAATGGGTGGGATTCTCTCCCTGTTTTCTCCCAGTGGACGCAGCCTTTTCCTGTTCGGGGCCAGTGGAGCGATGCCGCTCTTTCAGGCCGGACGCTGGTGGACGGTGCTGAGTGCCGCCTGGTTGCACGGAGGATTGCTGCACATCGTCTTTAATATGATGTGGGTCCGCCAACTGGCTCCCGCCACCGCTTCCGAATACGGGATCGGGCGCACCGTGATCATCTACACCGTCTCCTCCATCACCGGCTTTTTGCTCAGTAGCTGGGCCGGGGCGTTTCTTGGCTTTCTTCCCCCGTTTCTGCGAGGGGCAACTTTGACCATTGGTGCCTCGGCTCCTATTTTCGGACTCCTGGGCGCGCTGGTCTACGTGGGGAAAAAGGGAAACAGCGCCATAGGTCGACAGGCCATGGGTTTTGCCGTCATCCTGTTCGTCTTTGGATTGATGGGGATGGGTACCGATAACTGGGCTCATGCAGGAGGATTTGGTGGGGGTTATTTTATGGCCCGATACCTGGATCCCCTGCAGCCCGAACGCACAGATCATCAGATGGTGGCTCTCCTGTGCATCGGGCTGACGATTCTCTCCGTGGTAGTATCAGTCGTTGACGGTTGGCAATTGATTTGAAGAGAAACTATAAGGAGCCTCAAAAATGCGTGAAATCTTAATGGACATTGAACGATGGCGTCAGGAAGGCAAGACGGTTGCCATTGCCACGGTGGTCAAAGTTTACGGATCGGGTCCCCGTCCCTTAGGTTCAAGGCTAGCCGTCTCCTCAGAGGGCGAAATGGTCGGATCCGTCAGTGGGGGCTGTGTGGAGGGAGCGGTGGTTGAAGAAGTCCGGGGAGTGATGAAAACCGGCCAGCCCAAGCTTGTGAAATTCGGCATCACCAACGAGCAGGCCTGGACGGTGGGTCTGACCTGTGGAGGGGAGATAGAAGTCTTTGTGGAGGTCTTCGAGGAGTAGGAACAGCAAATGCCGAATCTCCACCAGGAATTCGTCCGCTCCCTCAAGAATGAAAAGCTGGTTGCCCTTTGCACGGTGATTGTGGGCCCGCAATTGGGCGACAAGATGCTGATCTGGCCGGATGGGCAAACCCATGGAGATCTCGGTTCTCCCGACTTGACCCGCCAGGTCTCTCAGCATACAAAGGACCTTTTGCAGCAGCAAAAATCGGAGAGAGTAGCCTTTGATGTGGACGGGGACAAGAGCGAGGTCTTCATCGAAGTCTTTCCCCCACCCCCCAGACTGATCATCATCGGTGCCGTCCATGCGGCCATACCCCTGATCACATTTGCCAAAGAACTGGGCTTTCGGACCACGGTCGTGGATCCCCGTTCCGCCTTCGCCACCCCCCAGCGTTTCGCCCACGCCGACGAGCTGATCGTAAAATGGCCCCAGGAAGCACTTTCAGCATCAGACTTTAACGAAGGGACCTATTTGGTGGCCCTCAGCCACGACGAAAAACTAGATAACCCGGCCCTGAAGCTGGCACTGGAAAGTCCCTGTCGCTACATCGGCGCCCTCGGTTCCCGGAAAACTCATGCCCGACGGGTGGCATCGCTCAAAGAGATGGGCATCACCGATGAGCAGCTGTCCCGGATTCACGCGCCCATCGGACTGAATTTAGGGGGGAGGCGACCCGCAGAGATTGCCGTGGCCATCCTGGGCCAGATCATCGCCATTCGAAACGGAGTGGGTGAGTAACTTCGTTTCGCTCGTTACTGCGGAGACGACAGATATTCCAGCAGATCGGCATCGGTGCTGAGGATCAGGGTGCTGTTGCTATCGGCGGTTTCTTCCAGAGTCTCCAGGCTCTTCATAAAGGCATAGAAGGAGGCATCACGGTTATAGGCCTCTGCATAGGTTTCGGTCGCTTCGGCGTCCGCCTCGCCCTGTAATTCCTGAGCGGTCCGATAGGCTTCAGACTGAATCCGTGCCAGGTCCCGCTCTCTCTCACCCCGGATCCGTGCGGCTTCCCCTTCTCCCTCGGAGCGGTAACGCTCGGCAATCCGGTTGCGCTCGGCAATCATGCGCAAGAAAACATCGCGCCGGACCTCTTCCACGTAATTGATCCGCTTGATCTGAAAATCGATGAGTTCAATACCCAGATCTGACGTGCGGGCCCGAGCGGTTTCCAAAACGGCCGCGATGATCTCCTGGCGTCCCCTTTCAACGGTCTCCAGGACGGCGGTCTCTTCTTCAGACTCCAGCAAGGAGGCATCCGGTTGACGATTGGTGCTTCGAACCACCTCCACCAGATCGTGACGGGCAACGGCGTTGCGGGTTTCCCCATCCAGGATATCGTCGAGTCTGGACTGCGCCCCCAGTTCGTCGCGCACACGTTGAAAGAACCTCAAGGGCTCACTGATTCTCCAACGGGCATAGGAATCCACCCAGATGAATCTCTTGTCCCGGGTAGGAACCTGGTTGGCATCACCGTCCCACTCCAGAAAGCGTCTGTCGAAAAAGTTCGCCACCTGAATAAACGGTATCTTGAAGTGCATGCCGGGCTCGGTGATCGCATCCCCAACGGGATCTCCGAACTGAGTGATGATCACCTGCTGGGTCTCATCCACGATGTAAGCGGCGCTGTAAAGGACCATGGCTAGGCCCACAAGAACCACTAATATTGCTCCGGTTTTAGCGTTCATTACTCCCCCCCCTGTCGGCTCGATCCGGTGAGACCCCGCAGAGTTTCCAAGGGAAGCAGCGGCATCACTCCCTGGGCATCCTTGTCGATGTAAAGCTTGCCGCCCATCTTCGGCAGCACCTTGGCCATGGTTTCCAGATACATGCGCCGGCGGGTGACCTGAGGGGACCGACGATAGGCATCGTAAAGCGCCTTGAAGCGAGTGGCATCCCCTTGGGCACGATTGACCCGGTCCAGCGCGTAGCCCTGGGCCTGCAAGATGGTCTGCAGGGCTTCACCCTCAGCCCGTGGGATGACCCTGTTGTACTCACCCTTGGCTTCGTTGATCAACTGGTCCCGCTGCTGCTGGGCCTGGTTGACCTGATCCCAGGAGGGTTTCACAGGATCGGGCGGATTCACATCCTGTAGGACCACCTGATCAATGGTGATGCCGGTTTCGTACTGATTGCACAGTTCCTGCAACTGCACTTTTACGGTGCTTTCGATCTCCTGACGACCCACGGTCAGTACCTCTGTGACCGTCCGATCCCCGATAACTCCTCGCATCACCGCCTCGGTCATGGCACGAAAGGTTTCCTCCACGTTGCGCACTCTAAAGAGATACTTATAAGGATCTGAGACCCGGTATTGCACGATCCATTCCACCACCGCCACATTCAGGTCGCCGGTCAGCATCAGGGATTCCCCTAAAAAGTCCTGGGGAGAATAGATGGTGCGCTGACCCGCCGTTTGGGTGCGAAATCCAAACTCCTGTTTGAGTTGCCTTTGCACCGGCACTTTGACCACGGTGTCGATAAAGGGCAACTTGAACTGCAAACCCGGAGGCCTGGGGGGCGCGTTGTATCGGCCTAAACGCCTGATGATGCCCACCTCTTCAGGCTGAACCTGGTAAACGCTGTCCAGAACCACCACCACCCCGAGAAGGACGGCTATGGCGATGACGATGATTCTGGGAGAAAGGTTGGGCAATTTAATGTTTGAGAGGTCAATGACATCTTTGTCCATGGGTTTTGATTAGCTCCTCGCCTAAGATTACCACAAAGTCTCAAAAACCCTAATGGGACGAGACACTAATTCACGCTGACAAAACGTCCGCGGGACATCTCTCGAAGTTTTTGCATATCCTCGCGCCGGGAAATGGAGAGAGGAACCGTCTCACTGATCTCCTTCACCAGCAGCTCCGTATCCAGAGGCTGCTTCAAATGGAGCCCCCGATAGAGTGCAGCGATCACGACCTGCTCAATCTCTGCCCCGCTGAAACCTTCGGTGGCTTCAACCAGTCGATGGAAATCGAACTGGCTCGGATCTTGTTTTCGAAGCTTCAAATGAATGGTCAAGATGGCCCCCCGCTCATCCGCATTGGGGAGATCCACGAAAAATATCTCATCGAAGCGTCCTTTTCTGAGGAGTTCCGGAGGCAGGATGGAAAGATCGTTGGCGGTGGCAACCACAAAGACTTCATGCTTCTTTTCCTGCAGCCAGGTGAGAAAGCTGCCAAACATGCGGCGACCCACCCCCCCATCTGCCTCGCCTCCTCCCGTGGCCATGGCCTTCTCGATCTCATCAATCCAGAGAACGACCGGAGCCATGGACTCGGCCAGGGAGATGGCTTTGCGGAAGTTCTTTTCCGACTCTCCGATATATTTATCGAAGAGTCTTCCCGCATCCAGTTTCACCAGGGGCAGCTTCCATTCACGGGCGATCACCTTGGCGGCCAGAGACTTGCCACACCCCTGCACGCCCACAATCAAAATCCCCCGGGGAGCGGGCAAGTTGAGCTCTCGAGCTTCCCGGCTAAACCCGGTCCGGGCTCGCACCAGCCAGCTCTTGAGGCGGGCGAACCCTCCCAGCTGGAAGCGATTATCCTCGACCGGAAAATACTCCAGGAGTCCGCTCTCCCGGATCACCTGCGCTTTACGCTCCAGAATCTCCCTGATCGCACCCACCGAAAGCTTGCCGTCCTTGAGAGCGGCAAAAGCAATGGTCTGCCTGGCCTGGTTCAAGGTCATCCCGCTCAAGGCGGTCACCAGTTCCTCTCGTTCCCTGGGGTCAAGCAGAACCTCAATCCGGTTGGCTGAGACCAAAGAATGCAGCACCGTGTTAAAAACCTTCCGCAGTTCTTCTCTTTCCGGGAGTTTCAGATGGAAATGGACCACATTGTGCTCGATTTCCGGGGAGAGCCGGATGGTTGCTCCCGATAACACCAGGGTGGAACGATTCTTGGCAAATCTCTGGGAAACCTCTCGAAGTTGGCGAGCCACGGTATGATCGGTGGCAAATCTTGCGAAATCCTTGAGAAGAAAGATGGCCTGGGTATCCATCTGGTGAAGTGTGGACAGAAGACTCGTGGGCTCGCCGGTGCCATACATGATGCTTTTCCCCGGCACGCGAACCAACCCCGTGGTGATCGACCACTGGAAAAATGGCATTCGAAGTTCCAGAGCGGTGGACTGCAACAGGGAGAAGACCCGGTCTTCTTCCACCGTTTCCATGACAATGACCGGATGATAGGAAAGAACCAGGGTTTTGATGTCGTGGATACTGGTCGAGAGACTCATCGAAACGAAGAACTAAGTGTCTCCTTCCATAAATACGGTGACGTTTGTGGAGCGAGACACTAAGGTTCCGGAATGGTGATATCCATTTGGTTGACCGGTCCTAACACGGAAAGCGGTTCGTCAAAGTCCTGTGATCGGCCTACTGCCAGGATCTGCATCTTATCGGGGTGCAAATGCTTTCGGACCACTCGCAAAATGTCGCTCTTGGTCACCTTTTCGATTTTCTCTTTGGCCTTCTCCAGAAAATCCAGGGGATACCCATAATAAGCGTACGTCATCAGGCGATTGACGATTTCACCCTTGGAATCGAAGTTGAAAACAAAGGCGTTGAGATAGCTCTCCCGGGCCAGCTCCAACTCTTCGTCGGTGACCTCACTTGCGGCCATCTTCTCCACTTCAGCCGTCAGGGCCCGAATGGCTTGAACCGTGGTCTCCGACTTGGTCTGACAGCCGATGTAAAAGATCCCATCATGATCAAAGTTGGCTGAATAGTAGCCAAAAACCGAATAGGCGAGGCCCTGACGCGATCTCACTTCCTTGAAAAGACGACTGGTAAATCCCGAACCCAAGATTCGGTTCATCAAAACGAGGGCAAAATAGTCAGGATCGCTCCTGAGGCCGCCGATGTGCCCCATGTAGATGTTGGTTTGGTTCACATCGTCCTTCTGGATGAGATTGACGGTTTTTCGGAACTCATAATGCACCTTGGGCGGGAGGGAGACCTGTACTTCCCGCTTTTCCCAGCCCTCAAAGGCCTCTTCAATGTTCTGAATCATGTCCGCAGTCTGGAAATCACCCCAGACCGCCAGCATCATATTGTTGGGATAAAAGAATCTCCGATGAAAGGAGATCAAGTCCTCACGCGTGATGCTATCGATGGTGGCATATTCTGCGGATCGAGCGTAGGGGCTGTCTGACCCATAGATGAGCTTGCCGAACTCCCGTGAAGCCAGTCTGTTCACGCTGTCGTTTCGGCGCGAAATGGCGCTGCGTTGCCGGAGTTTACCCAACTGGATCATCTCTTCCGGAAAGGCCGGATTCATCAGGATATCGGCCAGTATCGCCAAACCCGTTCCCAGGTCTTTGGTTAGCACCGACATAGAGGCCGATCCCGAATTCAACCCAATGCCGGTTTCCACCGAAGCGGCAATGCGTTCCAGTTCCTCGTCAATTTCCTCGCCCGTCCTGTTTTTGGTCCCGCCCGTACGCATGACGGTTCCAGTGAGGGAAGCCAAGCCCACCTTTTCCGGGGGCTCATCGATAGAGCCCACTCGGATTCGAGCCGACAAATGGATCAGGGGAAGCTCATGGTCCTCCAACACAAACAGCTTCATTCCATTGGACAGGGTCACCTGTTCCACCTGGGGCACCTGGATATCCTTTAGTCTGGGGTACTTGAGATCCTGATAAGGGGTTTGGGCAAGGGCTGATCCGGCAATCCAGAGTGAAACCAACAACCCCATGACCCACATTGCGAGTGCAGACCGTCCCTCTCTCATTTCTTCCTCTCCCTCTAGAATCAGCGATCCGACTGTCTTGTTTCAATCACTCCAACGACACTATTTTTTGAGGTGAAATATTCTCGGGCCACCCGCTGAATGTCCTGGGCGGTGACTTGATCGATTGCATCCAGCTGCTTGAAGAGATTCCGCCAATCTCCTGTGATGACTTCGTAAAAGGTCAGCTGCCGAGCCAGTCCGCGATTGGAGGCCAGCGCACGAACCACAGAGGCCCTGCTCCGCGTCTTGAATTTCTCCAGGTCCTGAGGAGACACCCGTTCCGTCTTGAGCTTTTCAATCTCTGCGGAAACCGCTTCCTCACACTCCTGGGTGGTGTGCCCTCGAGCCGGTGTCGCAAAAAACACAAAGAGTCCCGGGTATTTGCTCCCTGGAAATCCCTGGAAAGCCGAGGCGTTGACGGCGATCTTCTTCTCCTTAACCAGGCTTTTATACAGACGTGAAGTTCTTCCCGTGCCCAGAATGTCGCTCATGGCCTCCAACACCGCATTATCTGCATGATTGATGTCGGGCGTGTGATAACCCATCACCACCCAGGGTTGGGAAGGATCTTCCACCACCACTCGACGCTGGCCCGATTGAGGGGGTTCCACCGTCTCCACAGGGTCCGGTGGGGGAGCACCGGGAATACGCCCGAAATAGGTTTCAGCCAGAGACCGGATCTCCTCCAGATGGACATCTCCCACAATGGCCATGGTGAAATTGCTGGGGACATAGTATTTCTGAAAGAACGCCTTGGCCTCGGAACGGGTCATGGTTTCCACATCACTCATGTGCCCTATGGTGGGCTCGCCGTAAGGATGGGCCTTGAAAGCGATGGCCAGAAACTCCTCCATCAGGCGACCTCGAGGCCTGTTTTCCGTGCGCATCCGCCGCTCCTCCTTGACCACATCTTTTTCCTTGTAAAACTCGCGGAGCACCGGGTTCAAAAACCGATCCGACTCCAAGGCCATCCACAATTCCACTTTGTTGGAGGGAAGATTGACCACGTAGCGGGTGGCATCGCTGGAGGTACTGGCGTTGAGACCCACACTACCGGCCCGGATAAAGGCCTCTTCAAACTCGTCGTGGACCATAAACTGTGAGGCCTTCTCTTGAGCCTCCTCGAGGCGTTGCTGCAACTCGACCAAACGCTGGGGGTCAGCCTCATTCCCTTGACTTCGCTCCTTCTTCAGGGCCAGAAAGGCTTCATCCACCCTCTCCAGACCCTGGACCTCACCTGGGTAGTCCAGGGTGCCGACGGTCTTGGACCCCTTGAAGGCCATGTGCTCAAACACGTGTGCCATCCCCGTAATTCCCTTGACCTCGTCGACGGAACCGACATTGGCGTAAGTGTGAAAGGAAACCACCGGGGCTTGGTGCCGCTCCAGAACCAGGAATTTGAGCCCATTGTCCAGGGTGAACTCGTGGACCCTCTTTTCGAAGTCGGTGAGACTCTGAGCACCCACCGGCAGAATCAGAGCAACGGTTATGCTCATCCAAAACGCGGTGCCCAACCA
>JACZQQ010000221.1 GCA_022545645.1 Acidobacteriota bacterium
CACTTCGTGCAGTTGTGCTGTGGTGCTGTGGTGCTGTCGGATTCGCATTTCCAGTGTCGTGCTCTTGTACCACATGTGTATCGCTATCTAAGCAAAGACCTGAACAAGCTCAAACTCACGACTGCACGACTGCACCACAGCACCTCAGCACGACCGTATAACTGCACAACTGCACGAGCGCGTCCGCGCGCTGCTCGCGCTTCGCGCACTTGTGATCACCCTGGCGGTGACTTAGAATGCTCCAACGCTGTTTATCCTCGATCCTTTGAAAGGGAGGTCATGATGCCCCATCCAACACAAGCTTTAGAGTCGTCTGCAGCCAAGCTTTTGGCCCGACGCCATTTTTTGACCTATTTCTCCGGCCTGGGGTTGTCTTCGACTCTCCTGCCCGGCATCTTGTGGGCGAAGATGCAGGATGAGCAGGTTCAAGAAGTCACCAAAGAGATGATCAGCGGTGCCGAGCAGCTGGCCGGTTTGGAGTTCACCGACCAAGAGCGGGAAGGCATGGTGGAGGGGCTGAATCAAAATCTGGAACGGTACCAGGAACTGCGGGAAATCCCTCTCCAGAGCACCGACTGGCCCAGCCTGCAGTTCAACCCTGCTCTCCCTGGGATGAGCTTTGACACCGAGCGACGGCCCTTCAAGATGAGTACCCCGACCGATCGGACCACCCCCACCAACCTGGAAGACGTGGCCTTCTGGCCGGTGACGGATCTGGCCCAGCTGATTCGATCACGGAAAGTCCTCTCCCTGGATTTGACCCGGATGTATCTGGAGCGGCTGAAAAAGTACGATCCTTTACTGAAGTGCGTCATTACCCTTACCGAGGATTTGGCCCTGAGGCAGGCTCAGGCAGCGGATCGGGAGATTGCAGCGGGTCGTTATCGAGGACCCCTTCACGGCATCCCCTGGGGAGTGAAGGATTTGCTGGCAACCCGACAATATGCAACCACCTGGGGAGCAGCTCCCTACAAAGATCGGATCCTGGACTACGACGCCACCATCGTCGAGCGTCTGGAGGCGGCCGGCGCCGTGCTGATGGCCAAGTTGAGTACCGGAGAGCTGGCCTCGGGAGACATCTGGTTCGGAGGCCAGACCGTGACTCCCTGGAATCCCCAGGAAGGAACCCGAGGTTCTTCGGCCGGACCGGGTGCGGCCACGGCAGCTGGCCTGGTGGGTTTTTCCATTGGCACCGAGACCCGAGGGTCCATTGTCTTTCCATCCACTCGATGCGGACTGTCGGGACTGCGCCCCACCTTCGGCCGGGTCAGCCGATACGGGGTCATGCCCATCAGTTTCAGCATGGACAAGCCCGGCCCCATGTGCCGGAGCGTGGAAGACTGCGCCCTGGTCTTCGATGCCATTTATGGACCTGACGGCAAAGACGGAGCCCTGGTGGACTTACCCTTCAACTGGGATCCGGAGCTGGACATTCAACGGTTGCGGGTGGGTTACCTCAAGAGTGCTTTTGACGAAGAGCGAGACAGCGCTCAGTGGATGGCCAACGATCAAGCCACTCTGGCAACACTGCGCGCCCTGGGTCTGGACCTGATTCCCGTTGAGTTTCCAGACTATCCCCTCGATGTGGCACGGCTCATTCTGTATGCGGAAGCGGCAGCGGCCCACGATGAGCTGACCCGAAGTAGGCGAGTCGACTTGCTGGCTCGACCCACTGCCTGGCCCAGGCGCTTCCGACAATCCCGCATGATCCCTGCCGTAGAATACATTCAAGCCGATCGAGTACGAGTCTTCCTGATGAAGGAAATGGCCCAACTTATGAATGAGGTGGACGTTATTGTGGCCCCTCCCAGTGCACCGGGCACCCCCAGCAACAGTCCCCTGGGCAAGAACATTCCCTTAACCAACATGACCGGCCATCCCTGTGTCGTGCTGCCCAATGGCTTCACCGAAAACGGGACCCCCAGCACCGTCACCTTGGTGGGGAAACTCTATGCCGAGGCTGAAATCCTGGCCCTGGCCAAACGCTACCAGGATGCCACGGATTTTCATTTGAAGCACCCGGTGCTGGAGGTTTGACAGCAGACCGCAGACCACAGACCAACTGACAGCTGACGCAGGCTTCTTGTGTAGGGGCGCACTGACGTGCGCCCTATAATCCGTTGATAAACAAAGGCTTTTGGGCGCACGTCAGTGCGCCCCTACACCTTTTTCCCACCAGGCTTGACAGCTTGAGCCACCGCGCTATACTCCTAATTGAAATTGAATTTCAATTTCAAGTTATGAGAGGTGGACCGTGACCTTTGGGGTCAACAGCAGGTATTCCCTGATTTTCAGTTTCCTGATTTTATCCGCAATCGCACCCGTTGCCGCAGCCTCCTCCTCCGATGGCCATGGTTCTATTTCAGGGCGAGTCCTCGACACGGGAGGCGGAGTGATCCAGCAAGTCACGGTCACCTTGAGAAACCAGGAGACGGGTATCGAGCAGGGCGTGAGCACAGACCTGTCAGGGGCTTTTCGATTCGAGGACCTGCCCGCCGCTCCCTATTATTTGAGTACCGAAAAGAAGTATTTTCAGAGCGCCGTCCAGGAGATTCTATTATCTCCCAGCCAGAACCCTACGGTGGATCTCACCTTGAAGATTGATTCACAAGCGATCATTCGAGAGCGGGTGATGGTGATCGGGGAGGCCTCCGAGGTAGGCGAGATACCCGGTTCCGCCCACTACATCGACCAGGAAACATTGGAGAGTCAACTGCTGGCTTTCGATGACATCCATCAGATTCTGCGCCAGGTCCCCGGCGTGAACATTCAGGAAGAGGACGGCTATGGCCTTCGTCCCAATATAGGCATGCGGGGGACAGGGGCCGAGCGAAGCTCCAAGATCACGCTCATGGAGGACGGGGTTCTCATCGCCCCAGCCCCTTATGCCGCCCCTGCAGCCTACTACTTCCCCGTCACAGGACGCATGGAAGCCATTGAGGTCCGCAAAGGCTCCAGTCAGATCAAGTATGGTCCCAGGACCAATGGTGGCGCTTTAAATCTGATCTCCACCGGCATACCCGGGGACTTTAGTCTCAAAGGTAACCTGGCCCTGGGGGTCGACAACTCCCGAAAGCTTCACCTGAACCTGGGCGACTCCTACAAGCATTTCGCCTGGGTTGCAGAAACCTACCAGATGGCCACCGACGGATTTAAACAACTCGATGGGGGAGGCAACACGGGTTTTGACATCAACGATTACCTGGCCAAGTTCCGCCTCCACAGCGATGGCAGCGCCCGTACTTATCAAGAACTGGAGATCAAGCTGGGCAAAACCCAACAGCTCTCGGAGGAGACCTATCTGGGCTTGACGGATGAGGACTTCGCAGACAACCCCTTGCGGCGTTATCGCGGATCACAGCAAGACGTGTTTCAATCGGATCACGAGCAATACCAGGCCCGTTACTTCATCGTGCCAGCAAGAAACGTTGACGTGACAACAATCTTTTACCGAAACAACTTCCAGCGCAACTGGTACAAGCTCCAAAGCGTATCGGGAACCAGTATCAGCGAAATCTTCAATGATCTCGACACCTATTCAGCTGAATTAGCCATTGCCAAGGGCACCGACAGCGATCCTGATGCCCTGGCCGTAAGGGCCAACAATCGCGAGTACTATTCACAGGGAATTCAAGCCGTCCTGGGATTGCAGCTTGACCAAGGAGATACCCGGAACAGGTTTGAGTTTGGCTTTCGCTACCACAAGGATCAGGAAGACCGTTTTCAACATGAAGACGGGTTCCAGATGCGAAACGGCACCATGGTCCTCACCTCCAGAGGAGCACCCGGCAGTCAAGCCAATCGCATCAGCGATGCCAGAGCCTGGGCGCTATTCATCCAAGACAAAATGGAATGGGGCAGATGGACATTCAGTCCGGGCTTCAGATACGAAAACATCGATCTTTTGAGGACCGACTTTTCTACAAGTGATCCGGAGCGAATCACCCCCACCAGGATTCGCAAAAATGGAGTTCAAGTGTTTATTCCAGGCCTCGGTGTCCATTTCGACCTTACCCCCACCCTAGGCCTTTTCGGAGGGGTGCACAAAGGTTTCGCCCCACCCGGTCCTGGTTCAAACGAAGTTACGGAGGCGGAGGAAAGCCTCAATTATGAATTCGGGTTGCGCATCCAAAGTCAGCCTCTGAGCTTGGAGGTCGCTGGTTTCGTCAACGACTATGAAAACTTACTGGGTGCCGATACGCTGGCTGCCGGAGGCACCGGCGAGGGAGATCTTTTCAACGGCGGCGAAGTTCTGGTCCTGGGACTGGAGGCATCGGGATCCTCTGACTTGGGCGAGAGGTTGGGTTTGAGCGTCCGCCTTCCTGTCCATTTTGCCTATACCTTCACCCATGGGGAATTCAAGAACAGCTTTGAGAGTGACTTCGAACCCTGGGGCAGGGTTAGGGTTGGAGACGAGCTCCCTTATCTTCCCAGACATCAGTTCAATGCCAGTCTCGGATTGGAGAAGGCGCGCTGGCGGCTTGCTGTGGA
>JACZQQ010000222.1 GCA_022545645.1 Acidobacteriota bacterium
GACGGCGGCGATTTCTTTGTCTCTCCTCCTCCACGATGTCACTGACATCGCGTCGTCGTCGCTTCGCGAACTCGACGCCGTCGCGCTCGCCACAAACGTCACCGTATTTATGGAACGAGGCACTAAGCCTTAACAAAACAATTGAAATAACTTCCCATGAGCTCTATCTTGAGAAGATCGGTGGGAACACCGACGATTTTCCAACTCATTTTCTCTGAACAGGAGAGACAGGCCATGAACAAGAAAGCGATGGGCATTGGCGTATGGGTTTGGACCTTGGTTTTGGTGAGCACGAGCGGACTACAGGCCCAGATTGCGGAGGATATGATCTTCCACAACGGCAAGATCGTCACCGTGGATGATCATGGCTTCAATTCTCAATTGGGTACCATTGCCCAAGCGATGCATGTTCAGGACGGGAAAATCGTCCAGCTGGGAGCCAGCGCCGAGATTCTGACTTTGGCTGGACCAGACACCAAGGTGATGGACCTGAAAGGGCGCATGGTTTTGCCAGGCCTGATTCTCACCCACGAACATCCTTGGGATTGGAACGCCGTCGAACCGACAGTGGTGAAAAGCGTTCTCACCGACGACATTGTTGTGACTCGTTTCCTGGAGGGGAGTCCGGAAGAAAACCTGAAGGCGCTTCCCGGAGTGCTTGCTGAAGCGGTCGAAAAAGCCAAGCCGGGACAGTGGATCTATATCGTGTTTACTTTGGGGCGCAAATACGAGTATGGCACTCGAGGAAATGGGCCCTATGGGCGAGGAGGAATCAGTCCGGAGGCCTTCAATGCCCTGGATGGAACGCACATCACCAAGGCCCAATTGGATGCACTGGCGCCCAATAATCCAGTTCTGTTGAGAGACGTCTTCATCTCCCTGATGGTGAATCAGAAAGCCCTGGATGAATCTCGAAAGGTGTTCCCCCAGCCCGATGTCAATCGGATCAATGAGGAAACCGGGATGGGTGGAGCCGGAGCCATGCGTTGGTTTTTCGGGGATGTGGTGATGAAAGATCATTACCCCAAATTGGTGGAGCTGATGCGCCTGGGTCTGGAGTGGTGGGCTGGCTATGGGATGACCACCTTCTCGTCCAACGCTTATAATCCCACCAATATCAGGGTGTATACGGACCTGGATCGCCAGGGCCGGCTGCCCATTCGGGAGGGGTGGAGTTGGAATTGGCGCACCAAGCACTTTTACTCGGATCCTTACTTCCTGGATGTTCTGAGAGCCTTCACCGGGCAGGGAACCGATTACTTCTGGTTCGTAGGAGGTCGAATCATTGAAGGTGGATCCTGTACCACTGCAAGGGTTCTCCCCACTTCTAAATTGGCGAAAATCGAAGGCATGGGAATCGAGGCGGCCGCCAGGAATTGCGCCTACGGACCTGGCTCCGATTACGCCAAGCTTCTCTACGATTACATCAAACGGGGAAACCGGTACGTGAACCACCACACGGTTGGGGATCGTGACATCGATAACATCATCAACATCATCTATCAGGCCAGTAAAGATGCCGGAATGACGGATGAGGAGATCCGGGCCAAGCGACATGCCCTGGACCACAGCCAGATGTTTCCCCGTGCCGACCAGGTGCAGCCCTTCAAGCGGCTGGGGATCTACGCCAGCGGGAATGTTTTTGAGATTTACCAGGGCTCGCCGGCGATCTTTGACGTCTATGGGGAAACGGCAGCTGGATGGATCGTACCCAAGAACCGTCTATCCGAGGCAGGACTTTACAATACTCTGGAGATGGATCGGGCCCTTGGAACCACTGACTTCACCATCTTCACGGGTCTGGACATGATGATCCGTCGAGAGTCCTGGGATGGGAGAGTGTACGCACCCGATCAGAGGGTGGATCGGCAGACGGCATTGAAAATCTCCACCATCTGGGGAGCTTACTATCTTTTCAAAGAAGACCAGTTGGGGTCTTTGGAGCCGGGAAAATGGGCGGACTTCATGGTGATTGATCGAGACTACTTGACCATCCCGGAAGAGGACATTGGAAATGTTCGGGTCCTGATGACGATGGTGGCAGGTAAGACCATTCATCTGGTTCCTTCCCTGGCCCGCGAATTCGGGATGCAACCGACGGGAGCTCAGGTGACACAGGGTGGGCCTGCGGCTGAGTGGTAGGTGATATTTAATGCATATAGAAAAAGCAGGCGAAGACAACCTCCCCCACGGAGATCACTCCATCATGGATGGTCAGAGCATCTACCGGCCTGGGCGATGGGCCTGTCGTCATCGCACTGCCCCGGGTTTTGAGTACGATTTGGCTATCCAGTTGAGCATCCTCGGCAAGTTGAACGGTTACAAATCCCAATAACCCATCGGGAATTGCCTGTCGAGACCCTGTTCCAGGAATGGATAGAGTGACTTTGAGAACCGACTTGCTCTCATCCTCGGCATCAGCTCGAACCTCCGCTGTAATCTTGGCACCCACCATTTCACTCACCAGACTCCCTTGAACCGTCACAAAAGAGATCAGCTGGTTGGGAAAGACCAAATCCAAGGCTATGGATCCCACCTCCACTCCGGTGGCGGCTTCCAGGTAAATGGGAAGCGAAATCTCCTGTCCTGGAAGCCCTGCGGTTGGGCTGATGACGACATGGGTGGACGCTTGAGAGTTCTGTTGAGGAAAAACTTCTCCACTCAGTGCAACAGTGAAAAGAAGAAAAAAGGTCCCGATCGAAACGTAGGTCTTCACTTCCCCGTCATAGTAGCGATCGCGGTGACTTAGAACAAGGTGCCTTCGTGCTGTTGTGCGGTTGTGCCGGCGTGACTTCGTCACTTCGTGCTGTCGTGCTGTCGTGTAGCTGAAAGAGCCCAGTGAGAAAAATTGAACACGTGAAACAGTTGGAAGTGCGGAGGAAGACAGGGCTTAAGAAAAGAGAGCTACCTTAGTTCTAAACCAGTCCGCGGATTGAGAAGTAGGCTTAATCAGTCCAAAGAAGAGAGCCGAAGTGCGTTGAGCAAGACCCACGACAGCACAACTGCACGACCGCACAACCGCACGATCTAAAGTAATCCCTGGGCCTCAGAACGCAGATGAAACACGTAAATGTAACCGCCTGGAAACTCTGTGGTTTTTTTATAATCCACCACAATACCAACTTCCGGGTTTTCTGGAATTCGCTGAATTCGGACATTCTCCTCTTGAATACTGAACTGCCTTGCCTGACCTAACTGCACCACCTGCTCAGCAAGGGTCCGATTGTCCGGGTAATCGTGTACAGCCCGACCAGCAAGATGAAGCAGATCTTCCTGAAAGGCTTCCTGAGCCATGTACACGGGAACAATTTGATAACCCAGGTATCCCAGAATCGCTACCAGCATGATCAGGACGATCAGGTTCGAGAAGTTTGCTTTGCGCTTTTTCAGCCTGACAACAAAAGTATTTCCCATCTTCTGCACCTTTCCTGGAGAGTTATCTGTCTCTCCTGATAATTTTGGAGTCACGTCTATGCCCTAAGAGGCGAACGAGTTAACTCTCATTTTGGATCTATCGGGGAAACGAAACAGTGATGTGGATCACCAGACGCCCGAACCGGGAGGATCCTAGCCCACCCTTTCGCTTCACTAACGGGTGTGCTGTGTAGAGGTCTAGGGTTGGCTGAACCAGGCTCAGGCCTTCAATTCAACGCCGACCTGGCCTTGGCCAGCATCTCATCCAGACCGTCCAAGGAATCGCCATTGAGTGGCTTGTAAAGCTGTTCCAGGTATTCCTGAGCTTTTGCGGCTTGATCCTTGCCCAAAACGGCCGCCTTAGCGAAAGCGTCCATGGCCGGTTGTAACTGTTGCAACTTCCAGTAGCTCAAACCCATGGAAAGATAGGTCAGATCACTCTTCGGTGAATACCTCAAGGATTCGGTGTAGTTTTGGATGGCCGCTGCGAACTTCTGTTTGTCATAAGCGGCCCTGGCAAGTGTGGTGTAGGCGGTCCCTTTCACGCTATTCCACTGGGCGGCCTCCCAACCCGCAGGGGTGCCCTGAGGGTAAGCCTTCAGCAGCATGTTGTAATACTGGACAGCTTTGTCCCCATTTTTCTGACCGGTGTGATAACTGGCCAGCCAGTAGGCAAAATAAACTCCGTCCTTGGGACCCATCGCATCCAGGGCTTTCTGGCTGTATTCTGCAGCCTTGGGACCATTATTGGTGGCAATATAGCTTTGAGCCAAAATTACGGTCGTTTGCTTATCCGGCTGGATGGCCTGGAGTCGCTCACCTATCTCAATGGCCGTGGCATGATCCTGCTTCTGGACGGCATCATGCAGGGTTTGACTTAACAAGGTTATGCTATTCGGAAAGAGCTTCAGCATTTTGCTGGAGAGTGCATTGGCCTCTTGGGATTTGCCTGCCTTTTCGTAATCCGCAACAGTCCGACTGAAAAAGCTTTCGTAATACTGAAGAATCTTCGACTTGGGATGCAGCTTCTTCATGAAGGTTTCCAGTTGCTGCTCCCGGGCCGCTAGATCAGAG
>JACZQQ010000223.1 GCA_022545645.1 Acidobacteriota bacterium
GAGCGTGCCATTCACATCGTGAAAGGCTATCTCCCCCAAGATGTGGAGGGAAATTTCCAGCTCTGGATTTTCAAGAACATTCCCTATGCGGCCAAGACCCTGAACCCTCAGCTGATCCTCTCAGCTGAGGTGTTGAGCCCTGAAAACCGGGAACGATTACCCTTTGTCATTGCTCATGAGATTCATCATCTGGCCTTGATGCGAGCCGGACTCTTGAAATCACACCCTTTGGCTCAGACCCGAATCCTGGCCGGACTCCTCACCGAAGGTATTGCCACCTGGCTCTCCATTTCGTCGGGACTGTTTCCGGAATTGGATCAGATCCTTCAGGAACCTCAACAACTCAAGACATCTTTTGGCCAGATTCGAAGCGCCCTCAACCGCTCGGCCGATGCCCAGGCTCCTGAAGATGATCTCTATCAACAGAATAAGTGGGGCTACTACGTGGGTTGCTGGATGATCCAGCAAATTGAGGAACGGTTTGGCAGAGAAGCCTGGCTTGTCCTTCTCAACAAGTCGGCTGAAGAGGCTTCTCGGGAGCTGGTCACTCTTTATCTAAGCACCAACCCGCCCGCCGAATATAGGTTCTAGGAACAATTTGGTGCCAGCCCTAAGAATTCCTCAATGATTATCAGTGTTTAGGAACGAATTCTGGGCCTGTCCCCAGATCAATCTTTTTCTTCTTCAATGGCGCGGAGCAAATCGATCAGGGAACTCACCTGTTCGGCATCGGATGCGTCTGGAACCAGTTCAAGGTAGCGGCTGAAACTCTCGATGGAACGCTGGCTCTCGGACTGACGAAAGAAGATATTGCCACGATATCTGTAGGGGTCGGCCAACTGCGCGTCCAATTCCGTGGCCCGATCCAACTCCTTGAGGGCACGTTTGGGATCCCCCTGAAGAACCAGCAACGCACCCAGGTTGGCGTGGCCCTCAGCAAAGTAATCATCCAGCTTCACCGCCTCTTCCAGGGCCGCCAGCGCCGCCTTTTCGTCATCCGACCTGAGATGAGAAAGGCCAAGAATGTTCTGAGCCTGGGCTGAGGTGGGATCGACCTGGACAGCCCGCCGAGCAACCTGCAAGGCCTCCACGTCCCGGTCCTGCTTCAAATGCAAAGCGGCCAACTCCACATAGGAGGCAATAAAATCAGGATTGTTGGCGACGGCCTCCTCCAAAGCTTTGAGCGCAGACTCAGGGTCCCCAGCGCGAAGATCGAGCATCCCCAAATTGTGCCTGGCCGGGGCAAAATGACTGTCTATTTGCAGAGCCGCCAGCAATTCTTTCCTGGCCCGATCCAACTGGCCAAGACGGCTCAACGTGAATCCCAAGTTGTTGTAGGCGTCGACATAACTGGGCCGCACCTGTTTGGCCTTCATAAAGAACTCAGAGGATCGATGGAATTCGCCCCGTCTGTGGTAAACGATTCCCAGGGTGTTGTAGGCCTCCGGGAGATTGGGATCCAATTCGATGGCTTTCTGCAGATGGACAATGGCTCTGCGATAGAATTGGGTAACATTCATCCGGTGGGCCTGGCGAGCGTAGACGGTACCCATGTTGGAATGGGCAGCAGCAAAATCCTGGTGGAGATCCAGAGCTTTTTCATAGAACTCCGTGGCCTTTCCATAGTCCCCCTTCTCAAAATAGACCGTGCCCAGGTTATTGTAGGCCTCGGCAAACTGGTCATCCAGCTTCAGCGCCTGTTTATATTGGTCTATGGCCTCGTTCAACTCTTTATCGCGCTGGAAGTTGGCTCCCCGGAAAAAATGGACGATGGCACGCATTTCCACGGATGCTTGAAGGCTGCTTGCCACTGCCACCGAGGTCAGCGGAGCACCCACAGCAGTCAGGGAAGCCCACAACCCAGAAAAAATAAGCAGTTTGAAGAAAAAGCGAGTTGACATCATACTCCCCCTGCCAGGTGTGATCCGGCTCCCCTTCTGTGTTTGAGAGAAGCAACTCTTTTCAGCGTCGGGAAGCTTTGCTGCTTTATGTTAAACCTTTCCCAAGGCTGAGACAACCCCATTTCTTCATGCTACACCGTTCATGCGACCCCGTTCAATATCTCGTGTTTCTTCGAACAAGGGGGTATAGTGAGCGGGTGTGGGACAGCCACTAACCCAGGAGGAACTCATGAAGGACCTGAAGGCCAAGGATATCATGAACACGGAGGTACTCTCCGTCAGGGATGATATGACGGTTCAGGAGTTAGCCGATTTTTTGACCGAAAGAGAAATCTTGGGTGCACCGGTGGTGGATTCGGAGGGGGAAGTCGTGGGTGTGGTGTCCTGCACGGATATCGCCCAAAGTACCACCACAGAAGCCAACAGGCTCCTGGAAAGATCAACCCCCGGTTTTTATGAGCACGGTTGGGAGGACAAACTCGGTCCGGACGAACTGGTGAGGCTGCAGGTCGAAGAAAATGAGTCCTTGCCGGTGAAGGAAATCATGACCCCAACCATTTATACCGTGCCCGAGGATACGCCGATCTCGGACATTGCCAAGGCTATGGTGGCCGGCCGAATCCACAGACTTCTGGTGACTCGAGGCTCCCGGCTGGTAGGAATCATTACCACCCTGGACATGTTGAAGATCTTCTTCGACTAAGTCAGTAGGATCGGGTTCAGCACGAACTACCGAAAGCGAACAAAAGCGACTTTGAGGCGGCGTGTTTGAGCGGTTGCCTTCTTCCACTGGACAAGAATGGGGCTCTGGTAGTCCCCCTGCACGATGGAACCTCTACCCTCATGGCCCTGCTGGGAGACCAGGAGGCTCAGTGATCGCTTCACTCCCAGAAAGCGCGCGGCGGGTACGGATTGGAATTTGTTGATGATCCGTTCCAGGAGGGACTCGCTCAGTCCCAGGGCGTCCAGGAACTCATTGACCACCTGTACCATGTCGTATTTTGCGTAGTTCTTGGCTTTGACGGGGATGGCCCTGGGGTCGCGAAGCATATGCTTACCCTTCTCGGCCATGAATCGAAGGGGGTTGCGAAGCACCTCCGCCAAATCGTGCTTCATCAGCAGCGTTTCATATTCATTGACGGTAAGACCGGCATGGCGCTCATTCGGTGCCAGACTGATGTCAATCCGGCCGTTGACGATCTCATAGTGTTCCAACAGCTCGTGGAGCTGATCAAACAAACCGAGGCGGCTGTCTTTAAGGTTCACCGAGTCCACGGGATGGCTGGAGAGTGGAATCTCCACCTCCGTCTTGTCCACCAGTTCTTCCTCGGTGTAGCCAATGACCGTGGTCTGACGGCGGCGCTTGGTTGCACCCGAGATGCCGTCCAGATCGACAAAGTAAACCGGCGTTTTCGAGCAGTGTCGATAGGTCACACCATTTCTCAGGCCCGAGCCAATGAAAGTCAGATGAGAATCAGCATTGCGGGGTTCCTGACGCCGCTGCTCCTCGCTCAGCTCGCTTCGCAAATGGAGCTGGTCGTGTTGATAGTTAGCGTCGGGTGGAAACAGCTTCTGGAACGACTGCACGAAGGCCTGAAGGGAATCGCGACTATGGTTCAGCCGCCGGCAGAAGCTCTGGTCGAAGTAGCCGGCCGTGGTGTGGTAGGAGTAATAAAAGACCTTTTGAAACCGCGACAGGATATCCCCGAACTGCTCGGTAATACACTCACTGACGTTGATGACATCCACCCGGGCCTGCGGGGTGAGTTCCAAGGTGATCTCTGTTCTCGGGGATACCATCACTAACCTCGTGCGGTCCCGGAGCTTATGCTCCGCCCAAAAGAAAGTCAAAGAGTCGACACCTATTTATTATATCTTTTGGAGGTGAATAAGGCTGTCAGCATCGTCTTGTCTCGGGAACCGGGTTCAAGGGAAGTCCTCATGGTCAAGCGCCATTCCAGCCTGCCCTATTTGGGGGGATACCTCGCCTTTCCGACAGGCACCCTGGAAGAGGAAGATCATGAGACGGCACGGGCTCATCTCTCCATCCATGGTGAAGAGCCAGGGGACTACCCCGCCTTTTTAGCCGCAGCCGCTCGTGAACTGTTCGAAGAAACCGGGGTTTGGCTGGCTCGCGGAACCACTCTGTCCCGGGAAACACTGCAAGATTACCGGCGCCGGATTCTCGACAATCAGATTGGCTTCTCGGAGGTTTTGAAACGGGAAAATCAACGGCTGGACAGCAAGGATTTTGCACCGATGTTCCCCATCACCACTCCCCAGTTCATCCTCAAACATTACGATACCTGGTTCTTGCATTGTCACATTCGAGCTGAAGACGAGGTGGAAATCTGGCCCGGAGAAGTCGAGGAGGGGTATTTCATCACTCCCGAAGAGGTCCTGGAACGGTGGCGGAAGGGAACGGTGTTGATTGCTCCTCCCCTGCCCCTTCTTCTTCACGAACTGGCCCATGGCGACTGCGAAAGCTTTCTTCCTGAGGCGCGTCAACTGGGCGAATCTTTGAATCGGGGGGAATTTCAACAGATCTATTTTAGCCCGGGAGTGCTGCTGGCGCCCC
>JACZQQ010000224.1 GCA_022545645.1 Acidobacteriota bacterium
GTCCGAAATTCGATCCTTTTGGTCTTTTCGTTATGCGAGTACATCGGGATACGAACACAGGCGCTGCGGTTGCGTCGAGAATAAATGAGGTTGATTGGCGCTTCATATCCCGGGACAAGCCTTCGAAATGAATTTGTGGTTGGATTTGTAAAGGCCAAAAGACTTGAAGAGTGATGAAGAATACCTCCAATAAAGTACTCAGCCAATTCGCTAATATCCCCGTATCCTCCGGATTCAAAAAACAGATTCTTCCCTTTCTTCCACAGACTCAAATGCACATGCATTCCTGAGCCGTTATCCATGAAGATGGGTTTGGGCATGAACGTCACCGTTTTGTTGTTAATACTGGCCACGTTCTTCACGACGTACTTGTACTTCATCACGCTGTCGGCCATATTGGCCAGGGTATTGAATCGTATGGTGATCTCCGATTGACCACCGGTTCCCACCTCGTGATGATGCAGTTCGGCGTCCACGCCAACCTTCAACAGCATTTTCACCATAGTTGAGCGCAAATTGTGCAAACTATCCATGGGAGGAGCCGGGAAATAACCTTCTTTGTATCTAGGTTTATATCCCAAATTGGATTTGCCGTTGTTCTTCCCGGAGTTCCAGAACCCTTCTTCAGAATCGACAAAGTAAAACCCTTGGTTGTAGGTTTGGTCGAACCGAACTTCGTCAAAGATGTAGAACTCTGGTTCAGGGCCGCAATAAGCCAAGTCAGCGATGCCGGTCTTATTGAGGTATGTTTCGGCCTTCTGGGGCACGCTTCGTGGATCACGGGAATACCTCTTTAGAGTCATCGGATCTTTGACATTACAAATGAAGCTTAACGTCCTGTGTTCCATAAAAGGATCGATGAAGGCAGTTTTAATATCTGGTATAAGCAGCATGTCGCTTTCTTCGATAGACTGAAAACCTCGAATGGAAGAACCATCAAATCCCAAGCCATGAACGAACAAATCCTGGTTAAATTCTTTGACCGGAATAGAAAAATGCTGTATCAAACCGGGAAGATCGGTAAATTTAAGGTCGACAAACTCAACCTTACTTTCCTTGATCAACCTGACCAGACTGCGGTAGGTCAATCTTGAATCTTTTTCTAATAAATTACTTTCCCTGTTGGCTAATTCATCTTTATCATTCGTCGTGATCATTTTTGACACTCCCATTTTTATCTGGCGAGATGAACGCAAAACAAGCGCCAGCGAGCGCTATTTACCTTTAAGACGCTCGTCCTCTACTTCATTTGAAAGCTCTTAACTGAGATCAATTAGGGAGTGATGGTTTCCGTCTTCTCCCGCCAGAGCTTCACTTCCCAATGGGACCTAAACTAACGGAATGGCCGCAGGGCGTCAAGATAACAGAAGAAATTTCAACTAAACCCGGTAGGTATCGGCTCTCCAGTTCTTGACCGCCTTCTTGATCGCCACTTCGGACAGATTCTCCTCGACGGCTCTCCCGGCCAACTCAACAAACTCCTGGTCGGAGGCGAAGCGCAGACCAATGATCTGGCGGACGGTCAATTTGGGATCCAGCAGCTTTCCAGTCATGACATAGTGACGCAGGTTTTCCTCGGCACGGATGGCCCGGTCCTGGGCCTTCAATGGGAACAGACGGGCAAGGAAGAACAAAAGCAGCAGGCAAACCATGACCACGACGATCAGCGAGGAGCTGTATTGCCGTTGGTGGTCACCCCAGGACTGGTAAAGGTTCACGAACGAGCCGATCAGGGTCAGGGCGATGAGCGGGAACAGGATGAAGTGATAGATCGGAACATTGCGTCGATGATTGGCGTAATTCTGTGCTTCCATTCGAAACCTCCTCTTTGATACAAAGTTTACGTTCGATTCACCCATACGGAAAAAGTGGGCGACCATACGCAGAGCACCTCGTCCTGCTCTTCCACGCGCCTCAATTCCTCGCCCAGTTCCTGAAGCTCCTTGGAATCCAGGATCCCCTTCTCGATCAGGGCAGGGCCAATGGCCTCGATGACCATTCGGTAGGACCGCCTGAGTTCCACGTTGACTCCCGCCAGGGTCATCACATCGATATGGGGTGAAGGGCAGCCCAGCTGGCGGAACAGTGAGTACAACTGCCGACCGATGAAGGCATTCGCGAACACCCGGCTATAGATTTCGGGAATTTTCTCATAGGCCCAGCTCTCCGGATAACAATATTGCTTGGCACAATCCGGCTCCTGAACCGCCACGATTCCACCGGACTTGCAGACCCGCAGCATTTCTGCAAGAACCACCTGGGGTTGATCCAGATGATGCAGCAAATAGCGGGCAAAGACGAAGTCAAAGGTCTGATCTTCGAAGCTTAAGTGGGCTGCATCCCCCTGCTGGAAGGTGATCTTGCCATCTGCAGAACCGGAGACCGATCGGGCCACCTCGATCAGGTTGGGATCCTGGTCCACCCCGATCAGCTCAACACCGTTGTCGAGCTTCCCGGCCAACTGGCGTGTGGTTTCTCCCATGCCGCAGCCGAGATCCAAACATCGAGACACGGAGGGCAAGGGCAGGGACTCCAGAAACCGGTCAGTCACCGGTCCCATGATGCTTGCCAGCAGCTTCTGGCGTTCCAGGTTTTGCTCACTGATTGCGTAAGCCATCGCTGGGAACTGCTTGCTGTGACTGCTCCCTGGAGTAGACGATCTTTCCTCCGATAATCGTCATTTCAATGGGAATGTCTTTAATCCCGTCGGGGTCGATGGTGAGGATGTCCTGGCCAAGAACCACCATGTCGGCAAACTTGCCCACCTCGAGCGACCCCTTCTTCTCTTCATCGAAGTTCATGTAAGCCGTTCCCATGGTGATGGCCCGGATCGCCTCCTCCAGACTCACTTTCTCTCCAGGCCCGTAGATCTTTCCATCCCATCCCTTCCGCATCACCGCCGACCACAACTCCACCCTGGGGTCGGTGGGAGCTCCATCCGTCCCGTAGCTCATTCGGATTCCACGATTCAAGAATGTCTTCTGCGGATTGTTGGTCTGCTCCCTCTCCCCCTCGAGAACCTCTACCGCAAAGGGTCCAAGCCAGTACATGAAGGCGGGTTGTGAGGCCACGATGATGTCCAGGTCAGCCATCTTCTGGAGGGTCTCTTCGGGAGGCATGACGGAGACGTGATGGAGATAGGGACGAGAGTTCTCCCGTGGAGATTCCTTGAGCACCCGTTCAATCACGTTCACGGCCATCTCCACCGCCGCGTCCCCGATGGTGTGGATCCCGAGCTGCCAGCCCAGCTCATGGGCCCGCTTGGCCACCCGGTAGAGGCTGTCTTCGGGAATTCGCACCAAGCCGTAGAAATCGGGCATTCCCTTCCGCCACCCGGTGGTGTTGTCGTAAGGGACCTTGGTCCAGAAGGTGGGAGCGCTCAAGCCACCGTCGACGCTCATCTTGACGGCGCCAATCTTGATGCGGTCGTTTCCGAAACCGGTATGGAATCCCAATCCCTCCAGCTCGGCGATGGCTTCCTGAACGCCCTCCTCCAGATCATCATGCTCGTCATATCCCGGGCTGAGCCGCAACTGGATGGTGACCCGGGGGAATTCCTCACCCCATCGCTCATAGGCCTCTTGAAAATATCTCAGATCCCAGGGGCGAAGCCCGGGCACGTTGAAGCTGGAGTAGCCCAGGCGGGTAAGTGCCTGGAGTCTTCCCCGCAGATTCATCAGGAGTTCCTCGTCGTCCGGACGAGGCGGGGATGGAAAGTTCCGGGACACAAGCCGTTTGGCCGGATTCTCGAACAGGTGCCCCGTGGGTTCCCCGCTTTCGTCCCGGATGATCCAACCGCCTCCCGGATCCAGGGTTGAGCTGGAAATTCCGGCTTGCTTCAGTCCTTCCGAGTTCAACATCATCAGGTGTCCCCGGGTGAGAGCCACCGGATGGTAAGGGACCCTCTGATCCAACCAGTGGCGATCGGGAGCGATGTCGTTGGGAAAGTAGGGTCGGGTCAGGCCGGCTCGAATCCACTCACTGGTGGGGAGCTCCTCAGCCTTCTCCCGCAGGGCTTTCGACAGAGAGTCCAGAGAGTCAATCTTGCCCCTCCAGTTCTCTCCTGAGCCACTTCCACCGGCACCGGTGCCCATATGAATATGGTTGTCATTGAATCCTGGAAGAACTGTCTTCCCGCCAAGATCGACCACCCGAGTCTCAGGGGAGGCAAGGCGTCTGATCTGCTCGCTTCTCCCCACGGCAGTGATCCTTCCCTCTTTCACCGCCAAAGCTTCGACAATGTCGAAGCCCTGGTTGACCGTCGCAATCTTGCCGTTGACGAAGATGACGTCGGGTGCCTGGGCGTTGTCGACCTGCGCTCCCGTGTAGGGGACACCGATCATGAAGCCGATCGCCGCAATGGCAGCAATGGCAAAGGCATGCATCGTTTTGTTCATGTTACCTCCTCGGGGTGTTTGAGCCCCTTTGTGGCCTTTGGTTGTCTCGATCTTAGAGGGTTACGACCTTG
>JACZQQ010000225.1 GCA_022545645.1 Acidobacteriota bacterium
AGAAAGGCAATGGCAGCAAGCCCCCCCAGAGCCAGAACCCATCCATAGGCGGTAATCAGGGCTTGTCCAATGGGTAGGATGAGGACTTGCCCCACCGAGCCCCCTGCCGAGGCAAGACCCAGGGCCATGCTGCGGTTTCGTTCACTCACTGCCCGTCCTACCATCCCCAGCACCACCGCGAAGGATGTGGCACTGAGACTGACCCCGATGAGCAGCCCCGTTGTCAGGTTCAGGGCGAGGGGAGAGGTGGCCTGAGACATCAGGTACAGCCCAAGACAGTAGCCCAACCCACCCATAGCGACGACTTTGCGGGCCCCGTATTTGTCGGCCAACATCCCCATCAAGGGTTGGGTCAAACCCCACAGGATGTTTTGCAGCGCAATGGCAAAGGCGAAGGTCTCTCTCCCCCAGCCCAGGGTCTGGGACATGGGTTGTAGGAACAGCCCAAAACTGAGCCGAATCCCAATGGCCAGGGCCAGAATCGAAGTACCGCAGACCATGACCCCGAGCGACGAGCGTTGAATGGACTTCATGAAGCGATCCCTTGTCCCATCACCATCCCTCAGTGAGGCAGTAAAATGTAAGAAAGCACAAACACCATGGCAAAAATGGAAATCAGGGCCTTGGGCACCACCTGCGACTGGCGGACTGCCCTCTTTTCCGCTATTAGGTTGAGTTGAAAGTCTACCGCGGTTTGGATGCGATCACCAGGCTGAATGACTAGCCCTTAGGGAAGGAGAAAAGCTCTGCCTTTCAGTAAGACAATCGGTCCATGGCGGGTGAAGCCATTCAAGGGCGCGACTCAAGGCACATTGGAGATAGCCCGAACCCGACCGTTGACGCTTTGCCTTCTCCCCATTACAATCCCCACCCAAGACCAGCTCAGAGTAGAAAGGTCGTCATGAATGATTCTTGATTTTCACACTCATGCGGTTCGTCCAGATCCCAACATGCCGGCTGGGTACAAGGCATTCATGAGTGACAATCAGGGAGGAGATCTGGATAAGTTTGATGAGTTTGCAGAACGTTATGCAAATCCTCGGAACTTCCTGGCTCTCTTGGATGATGCGGGCGTCGATCATGCCGTGGTGCTGGCCGAGACTGCCGTGATTACGTCAGCTATCATTCCGAATGACCATGTCCAGCAGTTTACGGCGCCCAGCCATGGCCGCTTAATACCCTTTTGTACCTTTAATCCCTATATGGTCCTCAATCCAGCGGCTGAATTGGATACGGCGGTTCGCCAGCACGGTTTTTGCGGACTAAAACTTTATCCCACATACGCGTACTTTTATCCCAACCAGCCGTTGCTCTATCCTCTGTATGCCAAGGCACAAGAACTAGGTATCCCGGTCATGGCACACACCGGAAGTTCTGTTTTCGCTGGTTCACGACTCAAGTATGGAGATCCGCTCTTCTGGGACGATGTGGCCGTGGATTTTCCAGAGCTGACGATCATCATGTGCCACGGTGGGCGAATGCTCTGGTATGATCGGGCTGCTGCTCTGGTACGCCTGCACAAGAATGTCTACTTCGACATTTCTGGCTTACCCCCCAAACGACTACTCGATTATTGGCCTGATTTGGAACGTCTGGCCGACAAGGTACTCTTCGGTACGGATTGGCCAGGAGCCGATATGGGTGCCAATCTGAAGGCTTTTCAGAGTCTTGCCCTCAGTGAGGAAGCCAAGCAGAAGATTCTCTGGGCCAATGGCTCTCGAATACTGGGTCTGGAGGGCTGATCCTTACGAGATTTGCAGAGCAGGGAGCAAGCAAGCTTCCCATGCAGGTCAACGGTGTCCGACCGAATGACGGTTGCCTGGACTCCGACTTCTTTCCCCCAAATAGTCGTGCATCTGCGCTGCTGAATGATCGGGGGCTTGGGGGCAAAAGCGTGATCCCACCTTCTGATGTGCTGGAGGTATCACTCCCGGCGTTGGCACAGATGTAGCCACGCCTTCTCCCGGCCGAACCGTTTTCATAAAAGAACGGCAAGCGCAGCCCTCTGTGATAACTTTCAGAGTCCCGGACCGCCGTCCGCGAGTCGAGTCATTGCTCTTGTTTTCGGCATCAAAGCGAGTTGAAAGTCTACCGCGGTTTGGATTGAACAACCATGCATAATCCCGGCTAGGGAGGATGTCCATTGTGCTGACCCTCTACCCTGTTACCTTGTTCCTCAGCGCGGCCCTCATGTTTTTGGTACAGCCCATGTTTGGAAAGATGGCGCTGCCGCTACTGGGAGGATCACCCGCAGTCTGGAACACACAGGTCGTGTTTTGCCAGGGTGTGTTGTTGTTCGGCTATCTTTATGCTCACCTTACTTCACGCTGGCTTGGCATCCGTCGACAGGCGCTCATTCAATGCTTCATCATCTTTCTCCCCCTTCTCTTTCTACCTATCGGCATCCCTCAAGGCCAGATTCCCCCCGGGGAGGTGAATCCCATTTTCTGGCTTCTGTCTCTCTTACTCGTCACCCTGGGCCTTCCTTTCTTCGTGGTCGCCACCATCAGCCCGATGCTTCAAAAGTGGTTTTCGGCCACCCGTCATCCAAAGGCAGGAGACCCCTATTTCCTCTATGCAGCCAGCAACGCAGGAAGTCTGGTGGGTCTTCTCGGCTATCCACTACTCCTTGAACCCTACCTTCATCTGCAGGACCAAACCTGGGTGTGGGGAGTGGGATACGGGTTCCTGATCGTCCTGACCCTGGCCTGTGCCCTAACCGTGTGGAGATCTTCTGGATCCTCAACCCAGGATCGGTCTGAATCCACCGGCACTCACCCCACCGAGCCCAGCCTGGAAAATCCAGGCCCGGTGACGTTTGCTCGGCTGATTCGATGGATACTGGGGGCCTTTGTTCCCTCCAGCTTGATGCTGAGTGTCACCACCTACCTTTCCACCAACATTGCGCCCGTCCCTCTGCTTTGGGTCCTTCCTCTATCCATCTATTTGCTCACCTTCATTCTGGTGTTCGCTAGAAGAACGCTGGTACCCCATTCCTTCATGGTTCGTATCTTTCCCATGGTCGCTCTTCCCGTGAGCATGGTCATTATCCTTCAGGCCACACAACCGATCGGGTTAATGGTGGTGATTCATCTGATCTCCCTTTTCGTCATCGCCATGGTTTGTCATGGAGTGGTTGCCAATGATCGTCCCGCCACCACCCACCTGACCGAATTTTATCTGTGGGTATCCCTGGGTGGGGTGTTGGGAGGAATTTTCAACGCCTTTCTGGCCCCCGTCCTTTTTTCTTCACTCCTGGAGTACCCGCTGGTGTTGGTGGCCAGCGCCCTGCTTCTGGCATGGCCAGGAAAAGGGCAGCATTTTTCCTATAAATGGTTCGATTTCGCTTTTCCCGCTGGCCTTGGAGTTCTGGCTGCAGGGTTGATCCTGGGAGTCGAAAATTTTCAATGGGCAGCTCACCCCCTTTCTCAGGCGGTCATGTTTGGCGTCCCAGCCATCCTCTGCTACAGCTTTTCAACCCGGCCTTTGCGTTTTGGCCTGGGTCTGGGAGCTCTCCTTCTGGCAAGTTCTTTCTATACCCAGGGGGCAGGGAGTGTCTTACATCGGCAGCGTACTTTCTTCGGGGTTCACAGCATCCTGGTGGATTCCCAGGAACGTTATCATCTCCTTTCCCATGGCGGCACACTTCACGGCAGGCAAAGCCTGGACCCCTCTCGTGAATGCGAGCCGCTCACCTACTATCACACCACGGGCCCTCTGGGACAGTTGTTTGCTGCTCTCGAGGGTCGGACAGCGCAGTGGCGAGTGGCCGCTGTTGGTCTGGGTGCGGGATCCATTGCCTCTTATCGAAGGCCAGGTCAGGAATGGACTTTTTACGAAGTCGATCCCACTGTGGTGCAGCTTGCTCGCGATCCTCGCTTTTTCACCTATTTGAGCAAATGCAGTACGGACATCGAGGTGGTGCTGGGCGATGCTCGATTATCCTTAGCCAGGGAACCCAGCAACCAGTTTGATCTGCTGGTCCTCGATGCTTACAACTCCGACTCGGTTCCGATCCATCTCATGACTCAAGAAGCACTTCAACTCTACCTGGACAAAATCACCGATCGCGGGCTGATCATCTTCCACATCTCCAACCAATACTTGGATCTCACCCCCGTTGTGGCAAATCTGGCCCAAGACCTGGGGCTGGTGTGTTTCCTAAAAAATGACCTGTTCCTCTCGGAGCAAGAGAGACTCTTGGGAAAAGAACCCTCCCAATGGGCCATTATGGCCCGTCATCTGGAGGACTTGGGCGACTTGATCGATGATCCTGGCTGGCAACGGTTAGAGGGCTCGGGTGGACCCGTATGGACGGACAGCTACTCGAGCATCTTCCGCGTCCTGAAATGGAACCCTTAGCCGGTGGCTGACCCGAACAGAACGAGCAGCACATTCTTTGCAGTGTGGCTCCGGTTTTACCATCCCAGTCCGCATTTCTCACACCTACTCGTCACGAAGCGGCG
>JACZQQ010000036.1 GCA_022545645.1 Acidobacteriota bacterium
AGCGACGCCCCGTGTGAGGGAAGACCTCAAGCACCAAGTTTCAGCGAGTTCTCAGGTTAACACCCAAGGAATACCCTATAAAATCCGTTAAATAAAGGATAATGTTGTCGTAGTGGATCGTCCTGAGTTCGAACCTGTAGGTGCAGGAAGGACCGGGAGGGGAGAAGTTGGGTGAATTAAAAGTTTACATAATATTTCTTATCCGACCTTCTAGGTATTCCAGCCTTCGCCTCGTCCCAACGGTCTTCCAGGCCTCCAATCGATGACGACCCACCCGTTTCCCTACCTAGAAGTCACAGTCAAGCTTCTTTTGTCTGGCCTTATGTCCGACAGCAAAACTGCACGAGTGCGCGCAGCGCGACAGCACAACGTCACGAAGTGACGAGGTCACGCTTTCGGCTCCGGGAGTTGGCGGGCCTTGACTTCCGATTCAAAGCCCGTCCGTTTGTGATTGCCGTCGCAAAAAGGCTTGTTGTCGGAGTCGCCGCAGCGGCAAAGCGAGATCACGGTGCGGCCGCGAAGATCAAAGAGGTTCCCTTCGGCATCCTGAATCACAAAATCTCCTGTAATCCGGAGCGGTCCGTTATTTCGGCAAAGAATCTCAGTATCTGGCATAAGAAATGCTCCTTTTCACACGAATAAAGTTCAATAGGACGACTTATTCCTGCTCAACAGGTAGATGTCCTTGAGCGGTGAGAAACTCTTCCAAGGCTCCCACATTGTCCTTGAATTCAGCAAACCGGTCCAGGCTGAGGGTGATACCCTTCTTGGTGGGTTTCCATTCGCCTTCGTCGTCTTCATAATAAATGCGAATATCGGCGTATTTTTTATCCTTGTATTCACTCAGACTGAAAAAGATCTTCTCATTGGGACCTTTTTCCATTTCCGCAACAGGCTCACTCATGACGTTCTCCCCTGATCGATTTGGGCCAAAAATCTACAGTTTCGTTCAATCCGCAGACGTTACCATATTATGATCCCAGGCGGAATGGGCGAGCTGGGAATCACCTTCTCTTTGGTTCACAAGTCGGGGATAGGCTATCGGGTATGCTATAAAGATGCATAGAGACGGGGCCAAGACACGATGAGTGAGAAGGTGAGCCGGGATCAGCCACTGGATTATCTGAAATCCTACAAAGAGAACAGTCTGGGCGTGATGCAGAGAATCTCTGAGCAGGAGGTAGCCGGGCTGATTACCCTTCTGGCCGATGCCCGTGAGGCAAACCGTCAGATCTTTCTGTGCGGAAACGGCGGGAGTGCTTCCACGGCCTCACACTTTGCCAATGACCTCGGTAAAGGGGCCTCTTGGAATCGGGACGACCGATTTCGTGTGTTGGCTCTGACCGATAATGTTTCCTGGATCACGGCGCTGGCCAACGACACGGATTACTCACAAATCTTCGTGGAACAGCTAAAAAACTACGCCAGCTCCGACGATGTCCTGATCGCCTTTAGTGGCAGCGGCAATTCCCCCAATGTGGTGGAGGTTGTCCAGTGGGCCAATGAAAACTCCGTGGTAACGGTGGGCATCACGGGACGACCTGGGGGAAAGCTGGGAAAAATGGCACGTTATCCGATTTTTGTGGAATCCTCCCACATGGGACACATCGAGGAGGGTCATTTCCTCATTCAGCATCTGGTGGGTTATTACTTTATGGAAACGGAGGAGTAGCCCGGGCTATGCACCTTCCGGGCTGGTTTGGGCTTGACTTGCACGATTCGTATCTCTTATGCTTTGAGTCCAGTAGCGAGGAAAAGATGAGCACTACAATCGAGGGAACACACAGGGTCAGGCTCACCGAGAGAAGCTTCTTCCCCGGCTTGCTCGGCCTCGTAATTATCGGCGACATTATTCTCTCCGGTTCTTTGCGGAGGGAGTTACCCATTACGGGTTAAACTCCCTAAGCTCCGTAAAGAACCTGAAATTCCCAATTCTCAAAAACAGTGTTCTTAACGGAGCTAGCCGGAATATGGGCAGGTTTTCGTGACCCTCGCTTAGCAGAAATCGGAGGCGAAGCGAGAAACGGCAAGGGAGACGATAGATGCGACGAGTTATTTCACTATTGGTTGAAAACAAGGCTGGTGTGCTGTCCCGCGTGGTGGGGCTCTTTAGCCAGCGTGGCTACAACATTGAAAGCTTGAATGTGGCTCCAGCGCTGGAGGGTGCTTCTCGAATCACGCTGACCACAATCACGGATGACGCCGGGACCGAACAGGTCGTCAAACAACTCAGTAAGCTGATCAATGTGGTTAAGGTAACGCTCTACGACCCGGCATCCCATGTGCTCAGAGAGATGGCACTGGTGCGAATCCAGGTTACCGAGGACAACAGGACTGAAGTCTTGGCTCTATCCGAGGTCTTTCGGGCCCGTGTCATCGATGTGAGACCCACGAGCTATATCTTTGAAGTGACCGGACAGGCCGATAAGATCGACGCCTTTTTACAAAATGCCAAGGTCTATGGAGTCAGGGAGCTTCACCGCACAGGCGAACTCACCCTGTCCCGCGGGAAAGCTGGAAAGAAAGAAAGTTCTTCGGCCCGGAAAAGGCCGGCTCTAGTCAATGATCCTGATCAGGAAAACCCACCCAAATCGGAGGTCAAAGCGAAACATGGCTAAGATTTTCTATGACACCCACCGAACTCTCACCCACTCTTTCCGACTAGGTGACTTATGAGCGAGAGCAAACGAGTTTTCATCTATGACTGCACGTTGCGAGACGGTACTCAGGGGGAGCGGGTCTCACTGAGCGTTGAGGACAAGATCCACATTGCTCAGAAGCTGGATGCCTTTGGTGTGGATTACATTGAAGGCGGCTGGCCGGGCTCCAACCAGAAAGACGTGGAATTTTTCAAGCGTGCCCGGGATTTATCCTGGAAGAACAGCAAAATCGTAGCCTTCGGAAGCACTCGCCACCATAAGAATTCGGTGGAGGAGGATCCCAACATTGCCGCCCTGCTCGAGGCCGAAACTCCGGTGGTTACCTTGGTCGGTAAAAGCTGGGACTTTCACGTGGAGCGTGCTCTGGGGACCACTTTGGAGGAAAACCTACGAATGGTCCAGGACAGCGTGACTTACCTCAAGGAAAGGGGCAAAGAGGTCATCTTTGACGCCGAACACTTCTTTGATGGCCATGCGGCCAACCCTCGCTATGCCAAGTCGGTCATTCGAACGGCCCGCGAGGCGGGAGCGGACTGGGTGGTCCTGTGTGACACCAATGGGGGAAACCTCCCCTCCAGCATTGAGTCGCTGTCCCACCAGTTAAGCCCGGAATTTCCCTTCCTGGGTATCCATACCCACAATGACTGCGAGATGGGAGTGGCCAATACCATTGCCGCAGTCCAGGCTGGAGCCCGTATGGTTCAGGGAACCATCAACGGATATGGGGAACGTGCTGGAAACGCCAATCTCTGTTCCGTGATTCCTGCGTTGGAGTTGAAGCTGGGTAAAGAGACGGTCGGACCGGAAAAACTCAAAGGCCTGACTTCCCTTGCCTACTTTGTGAGTGAAACCGCCAATATGGTGATGCCCAATAACCTTCCTTTTGTGGGCAGGAGTTCCTTCGCCCACAAAGGTGGACTTCATGTGAGCGGCATCAACAAAGACCCAAAAACTTATGAGCACATGGATCCGGATGCTGTAGGAAACACCCGGCGCGTCCTGGTTTCGGATTTGTCGGGAAAAAGTAATTTGCTTTACAAAGTTAGAGAATTCGGAGATTTGGATGAGAAAGATATCGATTTGAAGGCACTCCTGGAACACATCAAGAAACTCGAATACAACGGGTACCAGTTTGAAGGCGCCGATGGCAGCCTGAAGCTCCTTTTTCGCAAGTTTGGAAAGGACCAGGACCAACCGTTTGAGTTTAAAGGTTTTCGGGTGCTGGTTGACCAGAATCACGCGGGCCAGTTTGTGAGCGAGGCCACGGTCAAGATCTGTGTCGACGGCGTCGAGGAGCATGTTGTTTCAGATGGCAACGGACCCGTTCACGCCCTGGACTGCGCCATTAAAAAGGCGCTGGTGCGCTTCTTCCCCGAGATTGAGGAGATTCGGCTCATCGACTACAAAGTGCGTGTCTTGGAATCTCAGAGCGGAACCGCCGCCAAGGTACGTGTACTGATCGAGTCCACCGATGGTCACCGAAGCTGGACCAGCCTGGGCGTCTCTTCAAACGTCATGGAGGCCAGTTGGCAAGCCATTATCGACAGCGTGCTCTACAAGCTGGTGTTCCCAGGACAACAGACAGGCGCGCTTGGCGCGCAGAGAGAAAGAGAGGAAGAGAAAAAGAAAGAGACCATAAAGCAATAACGGCCGCTTCCCTCCCCGTCTGTTGTCCGGTCTACTGTCAGTTGTCAGGAGCTTCTGCCAGCCTCTCCTGTTTGTTGTCTGTTCTTCTACCCGCTCAATTTCCTGATCTTCTTGGCCATCTCGCGTGCCAGGTACAGGTGGATCAGCATGTTCGCTTCCTTCAGGTCTTCCAGTTGAATGACGCTCTCGACTCGGAACAAATATGCGGTGATTCTCTTCTCCGCCTTTCCAATCTGTTCGCCTATGAATTGTGTTTCCTGTTCATATAGGGAGCCAGGCTCCTGGGGTTCGACCAGCTTGAGATCACCTTTGTCCTTCAGAACCGTCAAAACGTAGCGGAGCATGTTCCAGGCATCACCGGCCTCGTCCTGAACACCCTTCAGAGCGTTCCTCCACTGGACTCGGGCCTGTCTGATGGCCTGCTCGGAAGAACCCTGAAGAATCGTTTCCTGTGCCTGCTCAACCTGGGCAAAATGGTTGTTTAGATCAACCAGTTTTTCACGCAGTTCCGACAGATAGTGATCAATTTGACGATCGATGTAGTCCTCGAGGAAGGGGTCGCGGCGTCCCCTTCCACTGGCACCAAAGGATCTTATATTCACAAGCTGGCGGCGAAAATAGGCTCTGAGTATGGGATTTTGGCGGGCTGGCGGGGGATCTTCCTCCTCCTGGGCACCCGGAGCGAAGCTCACAGAACCAGCAAAGCAAAGATAAAGGCAGCAAGCAGCAATCGATAGACGACGAAAGGAAGGTAGGTGCGAGCTTGTAGAAATTGGAGAAGATACTTGATGCATAACAAGCCGCTGACAAAAGAAAATATTACACCAACAAGGAGAGTTAAAAAAGAGCCCATCTCATTGCTCGAAGACCCCAACAGCGGATAAAGACGAGAAATCGTGGCCAAGGCGATCACCGGCGTCCCCAGCAAAAAGGAAAATCGGGCGGCGTCGGCCCTGTTCAACCCCAGCATCAAAATGACTGTGATGGTCACACCAGAGCGACTGACCCCGGGGATCAGTGCCAGAGCCTGTGCCAGGCCTACCAACAGGCCATCACGAAGACGGATGCTCTCCAGGCCGCGCGATTGGGATCCCTGATGATCCGCCCACCCCAGGAGAAGCCCGAACAGGGGAAGAGTGATCACCGTAACTCCTGGGGTCCGCAGGTGATCTTCGATGAAGCCTTCGAACAGACCTCCAACCAGAATAGCCGGCAGCGTACCCACCACGAGCGCGCCCAGGAGCCCGGATTGCGGGGCTACCGAAGGGTTCATCATAAATCTCAATAACTGTTTCCCAATCTCCTTCCACTGCTGGCGAAAATAGATCACCAGAGCCAACAATGTGCCCCCATGCACTAACACGTCGAAGGTCAGTCCCAGGGCCTCCCAACCCAACAGCCTGGGGAGCACGATGAGGTGAGCAGAGCTGCTGATGGGAAGAAATTCGGTAATCCCCTGGAGAATACCCAGAAAGAAAGCCTGCATGGAGTCATTCATCGCAGCTAATGCTCGAGTTTCGCGAACGAGGAGTCAGAATTTGCCATGCTATACTTCAAATTTGAGGTTCCAAGGTTCAGTCGAATTTCCCTTACTGGGAACTTGGAACCTGGTTTGGTTATGACTCAAGAAACCGTCCTCATCCTTGACTTTGGAGCACAGTATACTCAGTTGATCGCCCGCTGCATTCGTGAGGCTGGAGTGTACTCGGAAATCCTGCCTTTTAACACCTCGTGGAAGGAAATCGAAGCCCGTCAGCCCAAGGGGATTGTGCTTTCGGGAGGCCCCGATTCGGTTTTCGCCGAAGGGGCTCCCCATCCCGAGAAGGAACTCTACGACTTTCAAGGCCCCCTCCTGGGAATCTGCTATGGAATGCAGCTCATGGCCCACCACTACGGGGGAAAGGTAGCTCCTTCGCAGAATCGAGAATACGGCAAGGCCATGCTCCAGATCGTTGACGGGAGCCCTCTTTTTCAAGACTTGCCCAAGGAAACTGAGGTGTGGATGAGTCACGGAGACCGGATTGAAACTCTCCCCCCCGATTTTGTTGTCATCGGGCGAAGCGAGAATGCCCTTGCCGGCATGGCCCATGAAGGTCGGAAGATCTATGGTATTCAGTTTCATCCTGAAGTGGTTCACACTCCCTGCGGCAAACAGATCCTGGAAAACTTTCTCCTTGAGATTTGTAAGTGCCGCGCAGATTGGACGATGTCCTCCTTTGCGGAAAGTGCGGTCACCGAGATTTCCGCCCAAATCGGTCAGTCTCAAGCGGTTTGTGGCCTCTCAGGCGGGGTCGATTCTACGGTGGCGGCAACGCTGGTTGATCGCGCCATCGGTGATCGGCTCACCTGCATCTTTGTCGACAATGGATTACTCAGAAAGAATGAATTCGAGGAAGTACTCCAGGAACTTCAGGAGAAGCTCTCTTTGAATGTCGTGGGTGTCGACGCCGGCCGTGAATTTCTGGAACCTCTGGCCGGAGTCGAAGACCCTGAGGTGAAACGAAAAATTATTGGGGAACAGTTCATCCGCGTGTTCGAACGGGAGGCCAAGAAGTTGGGCGGGATTCAATTCCTTGTTCAAGGCACCCTCTATCCGGATGTGATCGAATCAGTTTCCGTCCTAGGCCCCTCTGCTACCATCAAGAGCCATCACAATGTGGGGGGTCTTCCCGAGAAGATGAATCTCTCGCTGATTGAGCCCTTGAAACATCTGTTCAAGGATGAGGTTCGACGCGTTGGCAAAGAGTTGGGGCTCCCGGAAAGTCTCATTCAGCGGCAGCCCTTCCCCGGGCCGGGTTTGTCTGTACGCATTGTCGGCGAGGTCACGGAAGCTCGTCTCTATACGTTGCGAGAGGCGGACAAGATCGTAGAACAGGAAATAAAAGGTGCAGACCTCTATGCTAAGATTTGGCAGTCGTTCGCGGTTTTGCTCCCTGTGAAGAGTGTCGGTGTCATGGGGGATGAAAGAACCTATGAGGACGTGATTGCCATCCGTGCCGTATCTTCCGTGGATGGGATGACTGCCGACTGGGTTCCGTTGCCTCACGAACTGCTGGGGCGGATCTCTAACCGGATTGTGAATGAAGTCCGAGGGGTCAACCGAGTGGTTTACGATGTGAGTTCGAAGCCTCCCAGTACCATCGAATGGGAATGAACGGAGGGGGATGGGGAATTGAGGACTGTCCTAACAATTCTCCTAGAATTCGGGGACAGTCCTCAATTCCCCATCCCTCCCGTAGAGAATAGAGAATAGAAGGACAACCTCACGAAAGCACGACTGCACCAAAGCACGGGCGCGCAAGGCGCGCTTACACGAAGTCACCAGAGCACGGGCCAGCAAGGCGCCCCTGCACGAAAGCACTCATGAGTAACTTCGTTCACCTGCACCTGCATAGTCATTACAGTCTCCTGGACGGTGCCAATCAGCTCGAAGCCGTGGTACGTCGTGCTGCAGAGTTGAAGATGCCGGCCCTTGCCTTATCGGATCATGGCAATCTCTTCGGAGCCGTTCAGTTTCATGACCTGGCTCTCAAATACGGCGTCAAGCCCATTATTGGCTGTGAAGTTTATGTTGCCAGGGAGGGGCGCAAATCGAAAAACGGTCGTTCCGACCAGAGCAACCATCTGGTGCTTTTGGCCAAAGATGCCACCGGTTATAGCAATCTGGTCAAGTTGGTCTCACTGGGCTATCTGGAAGGCTTCTATTATCGTCCTCGCATCGACCTGGAGCTTCTCCAGGAGCACAGCGAAGGATTGGTGGGACTTTCTGCCTGCCTGAAAGGAATCGTGGCCTGGAATCTACTCCAGGATCAGTACTCGGAGGCTCGCGAGGGGGCGGGAAGACTGGCCGAAATCTTGGGGCCGGGTAACTTCTACCTGGAGTTACAGGATCACGGATTGGAGGAGCAAAAGAAGGTCAATTCCCATGTGCTGAATCTGGCCCGTGAGCTGGATCTTCCTCTGGTTGCCACCAACGACTGCCACTATCTCACTCAAGAGGATTCTTTCGCCCACGATGTTCTGCTCTGTATCCAGACCGGCAAGACCATTCACGATGAAAACCGACTCCGCTACAGCACCAATGAGTTCTATTTCAAGAATGCCGAGGAGATGGACTCGATATTTGCTCATGTGCCCGAAGCTCTCTCCAATACCCTTGAGGTGGCCGAGAAATGCACCTTTGAACTCGGTGAACCGGAGAATATCTTTCCCGAATTTCAAGTTCCTTCCGACCACACCCTGGATAGCTATTTTGGGAAAGTGGTCCAGGACGGATTCGACAGCCGGCTTGAACGTCTCAAGGAAAAAGAGAATCTTGGGGAATTGCGCTACCCACTCTCTCAGTATGAGAAGCGCTTGTCGCAGGAAGTGGAAATCATCAAGAAGATGCAATTTTCCGGCTATTTTCTGATCGTATGGGACTTCATTCGCTACGCTCGAGAAAATCAGATTCCGGTGGGTCCGGGCCGAGGATCGGTGGCCGGATCTTTGGTCTCCTACGCCATGAGAATCACCGATGTGGACCCCCTTCAATATGATCTTCTCTTCGAGCGTTTTCTCAATCCGGAACGGGTCACGCCTCCCGACATTGACATCGATTTTTGCATGTTGCGACGAGGGGAAGTGATCGACTATGTGACTTCCAAGTACGGCCGTGGAAACGTCAGCCAGATCATCACTTTTGGCACCATGGCAGCCCGAGGGGCTATTCGTGATGTGGGACGTGGGCTGGACATCCCCTATGCGGAAGTGGACAAAATCGCCCGCCTGATTCCCCAAACTCCCGACGCCACACTGGAAAAGGCGGTCCAGCGAGTCAAGGAGCTCAAAGAGGCTGCCCAAAGCGATTCCCCTTATGCCCAATTGATTCAGGTTGCCCAGCAACTGGAAGGGCTGGTCCGACACGCCTCAACCCACGCGGCTGGAGTGGTGATCGCCCCTCGGCCGCTGATCGAATTGATTCCTCTTTACAAGAGCGCCAAGGACGAGATCACGACCCAGTATTCGATGACGGATCTGGAGCGTCTGGGTCTATTAAAGATGGATTTTCTGGCCCTGACCACCTTGACCGTCATCCATCAGACCGTGGCTCAAGTTAAAGATCAGGTCGGGGTGACCCTGGCTCTGGACAGGCTCGATCTTAATGAGCAGGAGACCTTCAAGCTCTTTTGTGAGGGAAAAACCACCGGTATCTTCCAGTTTGAATCTTCGGGCATGCGCGATATTTTGCGGCGCCTGCAACCCGACCGCTTTGAAGATCTCATCGCCTTGAACGCTCTGTACCGGCCGGGCCCCATTCAGGGAGGAATGATCGACGATTTCATCGGACGTCGCCAAGGGCAGGTAAACATTGAATACGAAGTAGCCGAGCTTGATGAGATTCTTAAGGAAACCTATGGGGTGATCGTCTACCAGGAACAGGTGATGCAGATCGCCAGCAAGCTGGCAGGTTTCTCTCTTGGAGCAGCGGACCTGTTGCGGCGGGCCATGGGCAAGAAGAAAAAAACGGCCATGCAGGCCCAGAGAAAGCAATTTTTGAGCGGGTGCAAGGAAAGAGGCATTCCGGCCGGCAAAGCGGAACGGATCTTTAAGTTGATGGACAAATTTGCCGGCTACGGATTCAACAAGAGTCATTCCACCGCCTACGCCCTGCTGGCCTATCAGACGGCCTATCTGAAAACCCATTATCCGGTGCAGTTTATGGCGGCTTTGCTCACCAGTGAGATGTCCAACACGGACAAGATCGTCAAGCATCTGGCCGAATGCAAAGAAATGGGCATTCGCATTCTGCCTCCTGACATCAATGCCAGCCAGCTCGACTTTCTGGCCTCCGGAAAAGATATCAAGTTTGGTCTGGCCGCCATTCGAAACGTCGGAGAGTCGGCCATTCGTGCCATTTTGAAGTGCCGGCCTAAAGGTGATGACTTTACCAGCTTTTCTGAATTTTGTGAGAACGTGGATCTGCGGGTCGTGAACAGACGGGCTTTAGAGTCCTTGATCAAGGCCGGCTCCTTTGATTCCTTGGGATATCATCGCAAATCCCTCTTTGAATTTCTGGATCGTGCCATTGAGTCTGGACAGAAGGCTCAAAGAGATCGTCTCAGCGGTCAGAAAGGATTGTTTATGGCCCCAGAGATGACTTCGGCCGAAGGCCCAGTTTGGGATATCCCCGATGCCGGAGAATGGTCGGATCGCCAGAAGTGGACTTATGAAAAGGAGACTTTGGGCTATTACGTCACCGGCCATCCACTTCGAAACTACACCCGAGAGCTGGAGAAGTTTTCGAAGTTTTCCACCCTGGATATCACTGAGGAGATTTCGGGTCAGGAAGTTTCCGTGGGTGGAATGATCACCGGTCTTCGGCAGCTCCGTACCCGCAAGGGAGATTCGATGGCCGCCTTTGAACTCGAGGATCTTTCGGGCACCGTCCAGGTCCTGGTCTGGCCCAATGCCTACAAGCGGAACAGCCAGTTAATGGAAAACGATGTTCCGGTATTGGTTCGAGGACGCTGTGAGCTGGATGCCAAAGGGGAGATTCGCCTGCTCTGCTCGCAACTTTTCCACTTGGACACCCTTTGGGATACGGTGGTTCAGAAAGCGAGAATTCGAATCTCACTTCCCTCTCTGGATTCCGAGAAAGTTTCCCAGCTTCATGCGCTGGTGAGTCATCACCAGGGGACTTGCCCTCTGGAATTTGAACTCCTCCAGTTTAAGGAATACCGTATTCGTGTCATTCCCCAGGAAGATCTTCTCATTAACCCCGTCCCCTCTTTTATCCAGGAAGTGGAAGAGCTTTTTGGCGAAAACTCCGTAGCCCTGTATACTTAGCCACTTAAGTTCGTGCTGGGAGCGAGGTTAAGCGCGTGAACACTAAAGTTAAAGAGTTAATTGATCTCAAGGAACGCGTCGAGGAGCTTCCCAAAGAGGCCACGGCGGAAATTGCCACCCTCAAACATCTCATCGCTAAATTGGAAACCGATCCTGCAGGCAAATTGACCGCTTGGGAAAATGTACAGCTTGCCCGCCACCAGGACCGGCCTTACACGCTCGACTTCATCTCCCGTCTCTTCACATCCTTCCGTCCCATTCAAGGTGACCGCAAATTTGGTGACGACCCGGCCCTGATTGGGGGGATGGCTCTGTTTGAGGGTCAACCGGTCATGGTGATTGGCCAGCAGAAGGGCCGCAACACCAAGGAACGTCTCTATCGCAACTATGGAATGGCCAAACCCGAAGGCTATCGCAAAGCCATTCGCCTGATGCGCCTGGCGGAAAAATTCAATCGTCCCATTTTCACTTTCGTGGATACACCGGGGGCCTATCCCGGTATCGGCGCTGAGGCGAGAGGTCAGGCTGAGGCCATTGCCCGCAATTTGCGAGCCATGTCACGGCTTCGAGTGCCCATTGTGGTGACTGTCCTGGGGGAAGGGGGCAGTGGTGGAGCCCTTGCTCTGAGTCTGGGAGATCGAATTTTGATGCTGGAGCACTCGATCTATTCTGTGATTTCTCCGGAAAGCTGCTCGGCCATTCTGTGGAAGGACCAAGACCACGCCAAGGAGGCGGCCGAGGCTCTACGCTTGACGGCAAAGGATATGCTTTCCTTCAAGGTCATTGATGAGATCGTTCCGGAACCCCCGGAAGGTTCCCACACCGACTGGGATAAAGCGGCTTCCCTCCTCAAGCCGGTATTGCTGCGCAACTTGGAAGCAATACGCCATCAAAGTGTTGAGGAAAGGCTGACGGCACGATTTGAGAAATTCCGCCACATCGGGGAGCACCTCGAGTAGCTGTGGCGGGTGGGCCCTCTTCTTCTTCGGACACTAAATTTCTCGCTGATATCATGCTGGGCAGCCTGGCCAGGTGGCTACGCATCCTTGGATACGACACCGCCTATGATAATCGGATCGAAGATGATGAGATCATCGAGCGGTGCCGCCGAGAGGGCCGGATTGCTCTAACCCGGGATCGGCGGCTGACCCAGCGGTCCCGACTACGTGGCTGCCTCCTGATCGAGCATGAGGAGTTGTTCGAGCAGATTCGGGAAGTGCTCAAAGCTATCGACCATGAGATTAGCCCGAACCGACTCCTGTCCCGCTGTCTCGAGTGCAATTCTCTTCTTGAGAGCGTGGACAAGGAAGCAATTCGGCTCCAGGTTCCCGCCTACGTCTTCAAGACCCACTCCCATTTCAAGAGATGTCCGGGCTGCCAGCGGATCTACTGGGGTGGCACTCACCGCCGGAATATTTACCAGCGCTTGAAGACCCGTCTATAATGATCCCCTTATTGATAAGGGCGTCGAAAAGTATCCCATGAAGATCAAGTCGGTTCGCGGTACTCATGACCTGCTGCCGGAGTCGGTGGCACTCTGGCAAAAAATCGAAGCTGAAGCTCGTGGAGTCTTTCAGCTCTACGGCTACGAGGAGGTGCGTACACCCATTCTTGAGAGGTCAGAATTGTTTGCGCGCAGCATTGGAGCCGAAAGCGATATCGTTCAGAAGGAAATGTACACCTTTAGCGACAGCAAGGGAAAAACCATCAGTCTTCGCCCCGAGGGCACCGCTCCCGTGGTTCGAGCTTATCTCGAGCACGGTCTTGATCATGACGGGCTGATCCACAAGCTGTACTACATTGGCCCCATGTTTCGCCATGAGCGACCTCAGAAAGGACGTTACCGACAATTTCATCAGGTGGGCGTCGAGGTGCTGGGCTCCGATCATCCGGCTCTGGAAGCCGAGGTGATCGAGATGCTGGAGCGCTTTCTCCACAAGCTTGGCGTCAAGGGGCTTCGTCTGCTGCTCAACTCGGTGGGATGCGCCAAGTGCCGCCCTGCCTACGTCAAGGTCTTGCAGGAAGAATTGAACAAGCGACAGGACGAGTTGTGTCCGCAATGTCAGCGCCGCAGCACGACCAATCCTCTGCGAGTACTCGATTGCAAGGTTCCTGCTTGTCAGCCTGTGATTGACGAGCTGCCCTCCATTCTCGATTATCTCTGCGACAACTGCCGGCAACACTTTGAGAAACTACGCAGCTATCTGGATCTTCAGGAGATCAGCTATGAGGTTACGCCGCGCCTGGTGCGTGGTCTGGACTACTATGTGGGAACCACCTTTGAAATGGTCAGCTCAGAGCTGGGACCCACTCAGAATGCCGTGGTGGGAGGAGGTCGCTACGACGGTCTTTCGGAACTTCTGGGGGGGCCGCCTGGAAAGGGATTCGGCTTCGCCTTGGGAATCGAGCGCCTGGTGGTTTTACTCGAGGATACCCTGGACTCCCGGCGACCGCGACCGGATGTTTTCTTGGCTTACCTGGATGAAGGGGCTCTGAAGGAGAGTTTTGGACTGGCACAGGAGCTTCGTCACCAGGGTGTGTTCGCCTATATCGATTTCCAGGAGCGCAGCCTGAAGGCACAGATGAGGCTGGCCAATCGGCTTGGAAGTCGCTTCACCTGCATCATCGGTGAAGATGAGATTCAAAGCGGTCAGTTTCCCCTCAAGCGCATGGAGGACGGTCATCAGGTGACGCTGGACCGAGAGGCGATCGCCTCGTATGTGATAGAGGATGGGGTGACCACTTCATGAATTCATCAACCGATCTGGAACGGACCTGCCACTGCGGCCTGGTCCAGGAGGGACACGTCGATCAGACGGTCACGGTGATGGGCTGGGTGGATCGTCGCCGCGATCTGGGGAGTTTGATCTTCCTGGATCTGCGTGATCGAGAAGGGATCGTTCAGGTAGTGGCCAACCCCGAACATGCCGGTGCTCTGGCCAATGCCAAGGAAGCTCGTCCGGAAGATGTTCTGGCCGTCACCGGCAAGGTGGTGTGGCGAGACCAGGAAACGATCAATCCTGAGATCCCTACGGGCCGATTGGAGATTCTGGCCGATAGGATCGAATTGCTCAATGCCTCTGAAACGCCCCCTTTCCCGATCAATTCTCCCGCTTCGGCCTCGGAAGAAACACGCCTTCATTACCGTTTCCTGGACTTGAGGCGGGAGCGTTTGCAGCGCAATCTCAAGCTTCGACATCGAGCCTCCATGACGATTCGCAATTTTCTGGACAAAGAGGGCTTTCTGGAGATTGAGACTCCTTTCTTGACCCGATCCACACCGGAAGGAGCGCGCGACTACCTGGTACCCAGTCGTCTCTACCCAGGTCAGTTCTATGCGCTTCCCCAGTCCCCTCAACTCTTCAAGCAGCTTCTGATGGTGGCCGGGTTTGACCGCTACTTTCAAATCGTTCGCTGTTTCCGAGACGAAGACCTGCGCTCGGATCGGCAGCCGGAATTTACTCAAATCGACCTGGAAATTTCTTTCCCCAAAATAGAGACCATCTTTCAAGTGGTGGAACGGTTACTGGAGAAAGTCTTCTCCCTGGCTGAGATCTCAATCTCGACTCCCTTTCCGCGGCTGAGCTACCCTGAAGCCATCTCCCAGTATGGGACGGACCGCCCCGACCTTCGATACGACCTGAAGCTGGTGGATGTCTCTGCTGCATTTTCCCAGACTAGTTTTCGAGTTTTCCGCCAGATTATGGAGGATGGCGGTCTGATCAAGGGCATTCGGGTTCCCGGGCGTGCGAGTTACTCTCGCAAACAACTCGATGATCTTCGTGGGTTTGTCCAGGACCAGGGGAAGGGCCCTGCGGACCTGAGTTGGATTAAGGTGACGACCGAGGGTATGAAGTCCTCCCTGCCCAAGGCTGTGGGTGAAAAGGAGCTGGAAACCGTAAGAGGTTCAGCCCAGCTTGAGGAGAACGATCTTTTCTTGATGCTGGGGGGCTCCCAGAAAAGCGTTCACCTGATACTGGGCCGTCTGCGCGAACAGTTGGCTCTCCAGGAAAGTTTGATTCCGGAAAAAACCTACGCTTTTCTGTGGGTGTACGATTTTCCCCTTCTGGAATGGAACGAGCAGGAAAAGCGTTACTTTGCCTGCCATCATCCCTTCACCTCCCCCCTGGATGAGGACCTGGATCTTTTGGAGAGCGATCCGGCTCGAGTGCGGTCTAAGTCCTACGATGTCGTCTTGAATGGAGTGGAAATCGGGGGTGGCTCGATCCGTATCCACCAGCGCGAACTGCAAACCCGCGTTTTCAAAGCTCTGGGTATCGAACCGAAGGAGGCACAAGCCAAGTTCGGATTCTTACTGGAGGCTTTAGGCTACGGAGCCCCACCTCATGGGGGTATCGCCCTGGGACTGGACCGTATCATCATGCTCCTGGCCGGGGAACGATCCCTGCGCGATGTCATTGCTTTCCCCAAGACCGCCCGAGCCGTCGACCTCATGTGCGGCGCCCCCTCTGCGGTTAGCGAAAAACAACTGAAAGAATTGGGCTTGAAACTGCAAGAATAGAGGGAAGCAGGAGGGAAGGAGGGACAGTCTTAAGACTGTCCCCTTCCCTCTCCCCCTTTCATTCCCTGTCATCGAGGCAAGCTATAATGTCGGTGATGGCGAGAGTTCGCGTTCTTCCCGACATCTTGGCCCACAAGATCGCAGCCGGTGAGGTGGTGGAGCGTCCCGCCTCGGTGGTGAAGGAGCTGCTTGAAAACGCCTTGGATTCTGAGGCTCGGCGGATTGTGGTGGAAGCCGAGGAGGGCGGAAAGCGGCTGATTCTAGTGCGCGATGACGGCATGGGCATGAGTCCGGAGGATGCTCTCCTGGCTTTTCAACACCATGCCACCAGCAAGATTCAAAACTTCAAAGACCTTAGCCATCTTCAGACTCTGGGCTTTCGCGGTGAAGCTCTTCCCTCCATTGCCTCCGTTTCTCGACTCCGCTTGCGAACGATTGAACGGGGTGCGGCGGGATCGACGACGCCTTTGGGGAGCGAGATTGAATCGGAAGGGGGAGAGCTGAAAGAGGTGAAGGAGATCTCCTGGTCTACGGGGACAGAGGTGCGGGTGGAA
>JACZQQ010000226.1 GCA_022545645.1 Acidobacteriota bacterium
AAGCGGGGTAATGCTTGTGGAGCGAAGGGACCCAACTGTCGAGCAAATCTTTCTGTCAACAAAGGGAAGCGGGGACGAGATGATAAAGACGTCCAAGGATCTGCAAGACCTGAAACGGAGGATATATGTCAAGGCGAAGGCTGAACCGTCTTGGCGTTTCTCGGAAACGCCGGGGCTTCGGCTGGACGAGGTGGAATAGGCAATGGCTGTACCAGGGGCTGGGCTTGTACGGTGAATACCGGGTCCGCCACTTTCAGTCTTGCTGAAAGCCCAACCGGCACGATAGGTCTCATAAACCTTGGCACGAAGCCGGCAGGAAAGCGCAGTGCGGGAAACCCGCATGCTGCGTTTGACGAGGCGGGAGCTGGGAACAGGGCGCAACCTGCCGCGCCAGCTCTCGACCCTACCGGAGGGGGGAGGGGCCGGGATCAACCGTCCCTTCCTACCCCTATCAATGACCTGCCATAGATTGGACAAGGTATCTGGCCGACGGTCAGATCTCGCCGTGGACGCCGCGCCAGTAGAGGCCGATGAGCTCAGCCTTTTCGATCCTGTGCTTTCTGCACAGTTCGACGAAGTTCTCCTGTCTGGCCAGCAGAGAGTCCGTGTCCAGTGCATAGAGCGTGAAGTGATAGTGATGTTCACCACTGGGGGGACAGGGTCCGCCATAGGCCTCTTTTCCAAAATCGTTTCGTATCTCCTTGGCCCCGGTGGGAACCGGGCCGCCTTCGGGGATCAGTCGGGCGTCGGCTGGAAGGTCACAGACCAGCCAGTGGATAAACTCCATGGGCGCATCGGGATCCGTTAGGGTGAGGGCGAAACTTTTCGTTCCTTCCGGAACGTCGTCCCATCGAAGCGGTGGTGAGACATCAATACCGTCGCAGGTATGCTTGATGGGAATGGTGCCGCCCTCTAAAAAGGCGGTACTGGTGACTCGCACAAGACCATTATATACTGCACAGTTCAATTGCGGGCTGGAGGTATAAGCGAAATGGAACAAAGAGTCGAAGAAGGAAGATTGTTGATGGGGCCGGGACCGTCGGATGTATCCCCTCGGGTACTTCGGGCGATGAGCCGGCCGCTGGTGGGTCATCTCGATCCTGAATTTCTGAAGATCATGAATGAGATTCAGGACCTTCTGCGAAGCGTATTCCAGACCGGCAATTCTTTTACCCTTCCACTATCGGGAACCGGCTCTTCAGGGATGGAGGCCTCCGTTGCCAACTTCGTCGAGGAGGGAGATTCCGTTCTGGTGGGCGCTAACGGGGTTTTCGGACAGCGGATTGCGGAGATGGTCCGCCGAAACGGAGGTGTCTGCACGGTGGTTTCCGCCCCCTGGGGTGAGCCCCTCAGCGAAAAAAGCATGCTTGAGGCCGCCGAGAAATGCCAACCCGGCATCATAGCCGTTGTGCATGCGGAAACTTCCACAGGCGTTCTGCAACCGCTGGAGCCGATAAGGGAGATTTGTGACCGCTTGGAGGCGCTTTTTTTGGTGGATGCGGTGACCTCTTTGGGAGGTCATCCGGTTGATGTGGACTCCAGGAAAATTGATATCTGTTACAGCGGGACTCAGAAGTGCTTGAGCTGTCCTCCTGGATTGGCGCCGGTTACCTTTTCTCCCCGTGCTGAAGCGAAACTGAAGAATCGCACCACTCCCTGCAAGAGCTGGTATCTGGACCTCAATCTGATCGGTTCCTACTGGGGGGAGGATCGGGTGTACCATCACACGGCGCCCATCTCGATGAATTACGCTTTGCGTGAAGCTCTCAAGATGATTGTGGAGGAGGGGCTGGAGCAACGCTTCAATCGTCATCGGCACAATCACCAGGCTTTGGTGGCTGGAGTTGAGGCTCTGGGGATGAAGATGCACGTCGACCCCAACTATCGCCTCTGGTCGTTGAATACGGTACGAATTCCTGATGGCGTGGATGATGCTCAGGTGCGAAGCCAGCTGTTGAGCCAGTTCAATCTGGAAATTGGAGGAGGACTGGGTGAATTGCAGGGGAAGGTTTGGCGGGTGGGGTTGATGGGGGAGAGCAGCCGGGCTCAAAATGTGCTCTATTTTCTTTTAGCCCTGGAGATCTGCTTGCGCACTCAGGGATTTCAATGTTCCCAGGGAGCGGGAGTTCAAGCTGCAGCTGCGCGCTACACCTCATCCTATCCTGAGACAGAATCCATGTGACCAGGACCCGCTCAATACCCTGACGTTGCTAATCCTTATGTCGGGGGAAGCGCCTAAAATTGTCGGAATACCGGGATTTTGAATGAAGGGTCTTGGCAAATACCGGCCCATTTGAGAAGATGGCCGCTGACTAGCTGCTTGCCACGAGGAGAGGAATGCACACTGGAAAATCGATCGTCCTGACTGCTCCTTTTACCGAAATGATCGATCATGCCGGATATTTCATCCAGATGGGCATGGCATCTCTTCCTATCTGGTTGGAGGGAGTTCTCAACCGAAAGTATCCCAAGTGGAAAGAGGTCAAACGTTTCGAAGACGGATCAGCCCACGCTGCTCCTGCCGGTCTGCGAGTCCTCGAGAAAGTGATGCTGCGGGAGTTCGGTGAGGAAAACGTAGTCCTTTGCTATCCGGATGATCTGGATCAGTTCATCGGTTCCGAGACCAAGGTGGTTGCCGTCTCCACTCATAATCCTCTGGGAGTCACCTTCGCCGCCGGAGTCTACACCTCCATGTTCGGAAGCTCCAAGAAGCCCATCAACTCTCACTATGCCAGTCTGATGTTCGAGAAGATCAATAACAGCTCTTACCGGAAGAATTTCAAGCTGATCGTGGGTGGTTCCGGCGGATGGCAGATTAAACAGACCGGTTCCCGAGAGCTGTTGGGTGTGGATTGTGTGGTGGAGGGGCGGGCCGAGTCGGCAGATACGATCGCGCTTTTTCGCAAGGCGATGAAGGGCGAAGAACTCCCGATCGAGACCCATGTTCCTCATCCGACTGACCCCGCTGCAATTCTGTTTCCCGACAAGCCGACCACCTTTGGAGTCGTCGAAATGACGACCGGCTGCGGCAGGCGCTGTCAATTTTGCATGCCCGATCTCAATCCCCAGATCGCTCTTCCCAAGGAAGGGATGATGGAAGCGGTGCGAGCCAATGTGAGAAACGGGAATGACCAGATCTCCCTGGCCACCGAGGACATGTTCATCTGGGGACAGGTAAAAACATCCACCCCATTCTTTTTCCCCAATCGTGAAGCGCTGCTGGATCTTTACTCGGATGTCTCAAACACTCCAGGCGTCAAACACTTTGTCTTGAGCCACTCCACGATGGCTCCGGCTGTGGTGGATCCGGGGTTGATTCGAAGGCTCTCCGATATTCTTCTTCCCAAGAGCCCCATTCATCTTTCCGCCTTGAGCACCCATCCACAAAAGAAGGCCATCGTTCCACTGATCGGGCTTGAGACGGGTTCTGTGCGTATGGCCAAGCAGGTGATGCCCAGCAAGGGCGTCCCTTTCAAGATCGACGACTGGCCCAGTGTGCTTCTTCGGGGACTGGAGGTCATGAACCGAAATAACTGGTTTCCCATGCTGACCCTTATGGTCGGGAACCCGGGCGAGACGGATGAGGATGTGAAGGCCACCCTGGACCTGATGTTCGAGATGGAGCGCAGAAACCTGTTCGGATTCCTGGTGCCTTCGGTGTTCACGCCCTTGGAAGGAACCCGCATGGAGCATGATCGAGGGGTGTCCCGAACCCAGGACCTCTCCCCGCTGCAGTGGCAATTGATGATGCAGTGCTGGAGAATGAACCTTCGACCGGGTCTTCAGAGTTGGTGGGGGCCGATGGTCTTCAGAGTAGGAGGTCTTGGCCTTTGGCTTCTTAGGTTGCGCAAAACCAATGGCCCCAATTTCACCTGGCCCATGATGATGTTCTCGGGTGCGTTTCCCGAAAAATGGATGTATCGCAGGGGCAAGCTCTATGGTGGAACGCCGCTGAAGGTAAAGACGCGTGCCGAGCTGTTGGCTTCCATCAAACCCGTCTACTGGCAGTTTCTCAGGGAGGACAACGGGGACATCCCCAGCGTCCAGGAAGACGAAGCTAAGCCAGTGGCCGCCAGTCTTTAATCGGACGTCGCCACATTTCCACGAAAATTGGGTAGATGGTTACAGCCTGATCTTCATCCCGTCACTGGCGATCTCAGCCGGGCCTTCGTACCCCGAACTTCGAATCTCGGAGAGTAGATCGTAATCGTCGCACACCGGATACAAGTGGGTGATGATGAGCCGTTTGCAGCCTGCCTTTTGAGCAATCTTTCCGGCTAATTTCGGGGTGAGGTGGCCATCCATTTTCAGTGCCGACGGCTGGGCGGCATCGATCAAGGCGGCATCAGCATCCTGGGCTAACTCGATCAGTGCCGTACCATAGTCCGTATCCCCGGAGTAGGCAAAGACCTTCCCTTGGGAATCGGTGAAACGATATCCCACACTGTTTT
>JACZQQ010000037.1 GCA_022545645.1 Acidobacteriota bacterium
AATCCCCATTGGTCCCCCGACGGCCGTCATATTGCTTTCCAAAGCACACGAACCGGCTCCAAACAAATCTTCATCATGAATGCCGATGGGAAAAACTTAAGACAAATCACCGCCTATGGTATCAACGAAAGTCCGGCATGGTCGGGTTATGCGGTGACTAAACCACAAGAATGAGGATGGAGGAAAGCTGCCATGCGACGCATTTCTCTTTATAATCTAAGTTGGTTCTTTTGTTTCTTGTGTTTGCTGACAGCGGCGGCCTGCCAGAAGAGGCCTCCCCCCAGAGCACCCTCGCCAAGTGCTTCCCGCTCAAGCGATGCAACCCGCGATCGACAGGCTGGTCCCATGCCTACCGTGACCCTGACCGCTTCACCCAACACCATCGCGCGCGGAGAGCAGACCACACTGAGCTGGACAGCAACCAACACCATGTCGCTTTTGATCAATAGCGGTATCGGAAACGTCGCCGACAGCGGATCCTTGGTGGTCTCTCCTCGAGAATCCACCACCTATACGGCGACAGCCACCGGTTCCAGAGGAGAAGCCACATCCAGCACCCGCGTGACCGTAATGCCCCGATCGGCCCGGGCATTGATCACCTCCACGGACTTGGACAATCTTCAACGGGCCGTCGAAGAGGGCAAGATCCAGCCCCTGTTTTTTGAGTACGATAAGGCGGGAATCACTGCCGGAGGGGAGCGTGTCCTCAAGGAAAACGCCCGTTGGTTCAAACAGTTTCGAGATACAACCATCGTCATCGAAGGCCATTGCGACGAGCGAGGAACTGAGGAATACAATCTGGCCTTAGGGGATCGACGGGCTCAGACGGCCAAAGCTTATCTGGTCCAACTGGGAATCGATCCCGCTCGCATGGAGACGATCTCCTTCGGCGAGGAGCGGCCCTTTGCACCCGGGTACGACGAGGCTGCCTATCGACTCAACCGCCGCGCTCACTTTATAGTAACCCGGTAAAAAGGCTGACAACTGACACGAGACGGTAGGAACTCGAAACCTGGAACCTTGATTTGATTCCCGCTCTGCTCAAGGATAGAATTTGATAACCGACGACTAGTCTAATCCCGGCTAATGGAGACCATCATGAAGCGAATCCAACCGATCATGAGTTTTCTGCTGGTCCTGACGGGGTCCCTATCCTGGGGACTGGCAGGAACAGAAGAGGAGATTATTCGTCTTCAAAACGACGTCCTGCAGGTGCAGAATCAGATTCGATTGCTTCAAAAAAGCGTTGATGACACCACGGCCATCTTGAAGTCTTTGCTGGAGCAATTAAATGACCAGATGGCCACCAACAACGTCCAAATGGCCTCGGTGGGGGAAATCCTGCAAGCTCAAAGAATTGCTCAGGAGACTGCTTTGGATCAGGTGCGACAGGAGATCCAGAGTTTGAGCATTAAATGGGACGATACCAACACACGTATTGCCGCGCTTCAGCAAAAACTGCAGGAGAATCAACTTCAAGTCCAGTCACTGCGCAATGTCCCTTCGGCCGGAACCACCATCCAGCCTGACCAGGTTTATAGTTCGGTCTACAACGATTATCTGATGGGAAACTACGATTTGGCGATCGCCGGATTTCAGGACTTTCTCGCCAATTATTCGGACAGCGAATATTCAGACAACGCCTCTTACTACCTGGGGGTTTGTTACAACGAGAAGGGATACTACGAGCAGGCCACGCGGGCTTTTGATCAGGTGATTAACCTCTATCCAAATGCCGACAAAACTCCGACTGCCTATTACAAAAAGGCCTTCGCCTTACAACAACTTCAACTCGACGTCGAAGCAGTTGAAACTCTAACTAAATTGGTGACTATCTTCCCAGACTCCCAGGAAGCCGTCCTGGCCCGTCAGGAACTGGCGTCACTGGGGATCGAAACGCCGTAGCGCGCTACGCGCGCCTGTGCTGGCGTCACTTCGTGACGCGGTGCTTTCGTGCTGTGGCGCTGTCGCGCTGTGTCGTCAATTCGTGTACAAGCCCGTAGGGGCGCACGGCCGTGCGCCCTAAAAGCCGTTGATAAAGCAGGGTTTGTGGGCGCACAGCCGTGCGCCCCTACAGGCCTTAATCAAAATAGTGAAGAACTACAGGCTTGTCTGTTGCTGGAATTCACGACAGCACAACAGCACCGCGTCACGAAGTGACGACCGCACGACAGCACTCAATCAAAAGGGGATGTCGTCCTCGGTCACTCCGGCGTCCATGGGTGCTTCTTCCGCTTTCCCGCCTTCCGCCGCTACTCCCACGGGCTCCTGCTTTTGCTCCTGCCGAGGCCCATCGGACGACCGAGGACTCATCATGCGCATGTCTGAAGCGATAATCTCCGTAGTGCGACGCTTATTGCCATCCTTATCGTCCCACTCACGGGTCTGGATCCGCCCCTCGATAAAGACCAGTTGACCCTTGGTGAGATACTGATTTGAAATTTCAGCCAACTTGCTCCAGGTGACAATCTTGTGCCATTCCGTTCTCTCCTGGCGTTCCCCGTCTTGATTGTTCCACCGTTCATTGGTGGCCAGGGAAAAGTTGGTTACAGGGGTTCCCGAGGAGGTGTATCGCATCTCTGGATCCCCCCCTAAGTGCCCGACTAAAATGACCCGATTCACCATAATAGCTACCTCCAATTAAGTCTCTGCTTACTATAACGTCGCCCTCTGAAAAAATACGGAAACTTCTTCCGCAAACCGTGGAGCCTATCCGTTGTCAATGGTCTGCTGTCTGTTGTCTGTTGTTTGTCTTAAAACCGGAACCTCCCCTGGCCCTGCGTTCCCTCCAACTGCATCTCCTTTTCAATTTTTTTCTGACCTCTGTAATAGACCACAGAGATCCTATCTCCCGGGCGCTTGTCTTCCAGAATACTTGCCAGATCCTCCATTGAGGTAACCGACTGACCTCCCAGAGCAACAATCACATCTCCTCCGATCAAGAGAGGGAGATTGCCGAAGAACACTCGTCTTTGCCCCCCTCGAATACCGGCCTGATCCGCTGAACTGCGGGACTCAACCTGGACCACCAGCAACCCTTCCTCAACGGGAAGCCGCAGAGCTTGTGCCAATCGAGGGCTCAGAGGTTGTCCTTGGATGCCGAACCAGGCCCGCAGGACCCGGCCATGCTCGAGAAGGTCGGGAAGGATTCTGCTCACAGTGTTGACAGGGACGGCGAAACCGATGCCCACACTTTCTCCTGTCCTGGAGAAGATGGCGGTGTTGATGCCAATGACTTCACCTCGCCTGTTCAACAAGGGTCCCCCGCTGTTTCCCGGATTAATGGCCGCGTCGGTCTGAATGACATCATCGATGAGCCCAAAGTCGGTCCTCAAGGTTCTCTGCAGTGAAGAAATGATTCCCGTGGTGAGGGTCTGGTCCAAACCGAAGGGGTTCCCAATGGCCAGGACTTTTTGACCCACCTTCAGATCATCACTTCTACCCAACTGGGCGGGATACAGCTTCTCCTCAGGGCAATCAATCTTCAAGACCGCAATGTCGTTGATGGGATCAATGCCCACTCGTTTCGCTTCGTATGTCTCCTTGTCATATAAGGTCACCTCCAAGCGCTCGGCATCTCGAATCACATGGTAGTTGGTCACGATATGCCCTTTTTTATCGATGACAACACCGCTCCCCACCCCTTGACGGGGCACCACTTCAAGAAACCAGGTGTACTCCAGCGTTGTGGAGGTGATATTGACCACTCCGCGACTTCGCGACTCATAGATTCTAATGTTGATCGATTCGTCTTCCGTCAGTGGAGTGTCGAAAGTAGCGCCGGAGGACTGCGCAAACTCAGCCTGAGTGGAAGGTGGGGAGGACCAGCGCAAAAAGAAAAACACCACTCCCGCCGAGATGAAGCTGCTGAATAAAACGATTTTCCAAAAATCACGGTTAGACATGAGAAGAAGCTTACCTCCTGACCGGCTGACAGCTGACAGTTAACCACAGACCACAGACAGGATGAAATTCCAAATCTCAAATCCCAAATCTCAAACAAACTCCAAATATCAAATATCAAATCGAACTTGGGACTTGGGACTTGAGAAATCTGGGTACGTTGTAGGCAGATTTCTCAAAACGGCAGCGGATCGGTACTGAGGATGAAATGAATCCCCTGTTTCTCGAAGGCGGAAAACCTTTTCTCCGTCAGGGCGGCAAAATCGATATCCGGATGCTGAACCGGAGAAGTACAGTCCCGAAGGATGAAGATTTTGTCCAGCGTCTCTGGCTTGTCGGCAAACTCATCCACCAGATCTTCAAGGGTTTCCAGAACACAGTGGCTTGCCGCCTCGCCGGCAATGATGAGGACGTCATCCTTCTCCAGGTCCTCCAGAAAAGAGCCTCTTCCCCCCTCAGGAACCTCCGCAACGGGGATCTCTGGCTGAATGATCGAGTAATGTTCCGTTTTGGGAATACTTCCCTTCCTCCACCAGGTGGGCTGACTCTTGCGGGCTATGGAATGCCAGAACACGGCCGACCATAACTCGGGATCCAGGGCATTGCCGATACCTCCAATGGGGACATGGTAAGGCCAGATCGTGAGCTGTTTCTTTGCACCTTCCTCGAGCTTTCGGACATAAGCTGTAGACCACTCAGGCTCGAGCAAGGGACGCCACTTTCCTTGCCTGAGATCCTCCTGGGTGATGAGGGTAAAAGGAGCGGGGTGATGACCCTCTGGATCGGTCCACCAGGCTGGATGAAAAATCTGGTGGGGCAGGTGAGAGTCCAAAGAACAGGTGATGCTGCTGATGCGCCCGGCATTTCGATAGATAAATTCGACCAGGCGCCGGATATCCTGTAGGGCACCGGGTACATAAAGGGTGCCCTGGGGGTGGCAAAAGTCCACCTGCATGTCAATGATCAACAGCTGAATTCGCTGTTGATCCTGGGAGGCGGGCGGCAACCCGGCCCCAGCTGCCTCCTGGGCCAGGGCCGCTACATCCGGGTAGAAGAGAGTGCCGATACGATCAGGATCGTAGCAACTGGGAAAATCCGCCACTTCTCTCTTCCCTTAGCCCGACGGCACGGTTCCCGTTTTATCCAGTTCTTCGACGATGTTTTCCCACTTACCGGTGGTTTTAAGCATCAGATCCACCACTTCGCGAACGGCCCCGCTACCGCCTTTCTCGCGGGTGACGTAGTGAACAGCACTCTTTACGGATTCCACGGCGTTGCCAGGCGCGGCAGAAAATCCTACCCGCTTCAGCAGGGGGAGATCGGGCAGATCATCGCCCATATAGGCAACTTCCGAGGCTTGCAGGTTTCTGTCCTTCAGGATCTTCTCGAAATCCCCTACTTTGTCTCGAGAGCCCTGGACGACGATTTCAATACCCAACTCTCGGGCCCGAGCCGCCACTTCCTCACTGGTGCGTCCACTGAGAAAGCCGACCTCCCAGCCCACCTTCATGGCCAGTCGAATAGCCAGCCCGTCATAAACCGAGAAGAACTTGATTTCTTCACCACCGGGAAGCATGCCAATACGCCCGTCCGTCAACACACCATCCACGTCCAATAAGATCAGGCGAATCTTTTGAAGGTTACCCACGACTTGAACCGGTAATGAGGTCATCGTCTAAAACATCTCCATTCCCCAGAGATCATGCAGGTGGATGATCCCGATGACTTTCTCAGAGGCATCCGTGACCATCAAAGAAGTGATCTTTTTTTGCTCCATGAGGTGGAGCGCACCTGTAGCGAGCTCATCCTCGTTAATGGTCAAGGGATTCTTGGTCATACACTGGCTGGCGGTCCGGGAGAGCACCTTTTCGCGCTCATCTTGAAGCAATCTTCTCAAATCTCCATCCGAAATCACTCCAACCAGGCGATCATCGTCTTCGACAACACTGGTGATGCCCAGACCCTTTTTTGACATCTCGTAAATCACCGCATCCATTCCCGCCTCCATGCTCACTTTGGGAATTTTCTCTCCGCGATGCATCAGTTCCCCCACCTTTGCCAGCTTCTTACCCAGTCTCCCGCCGGGGTGCAGGCGGGCGAAATCCTCCACATGAAATCCCCTTTTCTCAGAGAGAGAAAGAGCCAAAGCATCTCCCAGGGCCATGGAAGCGGCGGTGGAAGCAGTCGGTGCCAACCCCAGGGGACAAGCTTCCCGGTCTACCCCGACATCCAGCACCAGATCCGCTCTTCTAGCCAGCGTGGAGTCGGTGTTGCCCACCATGGAGATCAAGGGAATCCCCAAACGCTTGATGGTTCCCAACAATTTCACCAGCTCCTCCGTTTCGCCACTGTTGGAGAGGGCCAGGACCACATCCTGGCTGGTGAGCATCCCCACATCTCCGTGAACCGCCTCGGCCGGGTGAAGAAACACCGATGGCGTACCGGTACTGCTGAATGTGGCGGCAATCTTCCTGCAAACGATGCCCGACTTCCCCATTCCCGTAGCCACCACCCGACCCTGGCAGTTGGCCAGCACTTCCACGGCCCGATCGAAGGATTCTCCAAGCCGCGGGATCAGACTCGAGATGGCATCCGCTTCAATCTGTAACACTCTGCGCCCAATTTCCTGGCTCATGGTAGTTGTCAGTTGTCAGTTGTCTGTGGTCTGTGGTCTGTGGTCTGTTGCTCTTTCACCAGCTGGTCAATTTCCTGCAACTGACTTAAAACGTGCTCCACCTCATCGATTTGCAAGGCATTGGCACCATCACTCAAGGCCTTCTCTGGATGATCATGGACTTCGATAAACAGGCCATCCGTTCCCACTGCCACTGCTGCCCTTGCCAAATGAGGGATGAACTCGGCCTGGCCGCCGCTCCACCCCCCAGCTCCACCCGGCAACTGTACGCTGTGAGTGGCATCAAAAACGACCGGAACCCCCAAGGCTCTCATGACGGGGAGAGCCTTAAAATCCGTCACCAGGTTATTGTAGCCGAAGGAGACGCCTCGCTCGGTGAGGATGATTCCAGCAGCCCCCGCCGACTGAGCTTTTTCCACAACATGCTGGACATCCCAGGGGGCCAGAAACTGACCTTTCTTGATATTGACGATCTTTCCGCTAGCGGCGGCGGCCTGGATTAAGTCGGTTTGCCGGGAGAGAAAGGCCGGAATCTGCAGCATATCCAGAACCTGAGCCGCGGGTTCGACCTGGTTTACCTCATGGACATCCGAGGTCACGGGTATTTGTAACTCTTGACCCACTTTCTGGAGAATCTCAAGACCCTTCTCCAAACCAGGCCCCCGATGAGAGTGAACGGACGTACGATTGGCCTTATCGTATGAGGCCTTGAAAATAAAGGGGATCTTGAGGCGGGCAGTGATCTCCTTTAAGCGCCCGGCCATTTCCATACAGTGCGACTCGCTCTCAATCACGCAGGGGCCGGAAATCAAGAAGAAAGGGTTGTTACCGCCAAGTTTCCACTGGCCCAGGGCAATAACGGAGGTTGGTGTCATCGATCGTCCAGCTATCAGTTCACGGTCATCGGTAATGGGTTAGGACCCTGGAATGATACCAACAACCCACCCCCAAGATACAATGGACGGATAGCTATTTGGATTCGCTGACCGGACTCTCTTGCAAAGCTGAGGTTTCTTCCTGACCGATTCGTCGCGCTCTATGCTCGGCGGCGGCCTGGATAAAGCTCACGAAGAGGGGATGAGGCTTGAGCGGTTTGGACTTGAACTCGGGGTGAAACTGACAGGCTAAAAACCAGGGATGATCCGAGATCTCCACGATTTCGGCAAAGTTCTTGTCCGGGGAGTTTCCAGAAATCTGGAGACCGTAACTGGTGAGAATTTCCTCATATTCCCGATTGAACTCGTAGCGGTGTCGATGACGCTCGGAAATCTCTGTTTCTCCGTAAATCCGTTGGGCCAGAGAGTCCTTCTCGAGAACACACGGATAAGCTCCCAACCGCATCGTTCCACCCATTTCCCCGATACCCAACAGTTCGCGAAGTTTATAAATGACACGGTGGGAACTGGAAGGATCAAATTCCGAGCTATGGGCATCCAGGGAGCACACGTTACGCGCAAACTCGATCACCGCGCACTGCATCCCCAGACAGATTCCTAAATAGGGAACTTTGTTGACGCGAGCATACTCAATGCCTCGAATCATCCCCTTGATCCCGCGGGGACCAAATCCGCCCGGCACCAGAATACAGTCCACCTCTTTCAGTTTACCTTCCCAATCTTCGCCCACTAGCCCTTCTGACTCAATCCATTTCAGGTTCACGGCCAATCGCTGGGGGAGTCCTCCGTGCAGCAGAGCTTCGTTGAGGCTCTTGTAGGAGTCCTCATATTCCACATACTTGCCCACGATTCCAACCGTCACCTCTCCCACCGGGTTTTTGATGACCTCAACCAAACTCCGCCACTCGGTCAAATCACCCTCACCCTCGGGTAACGCAAGGCGTTTCACAATGATCGAGTCCAAACCCTCTTCGCGCAAGACCAGTGGAACTTCATAAATGCTTTCGACATCCTTGGCCGTGATAACCGCTTCGGGATCAACATTGCAAAACAGGGAGATCTTGTCCTTGATTTCCCGCGGCAACAGGCGATCGGTGCGGCAGAGCAGAATGTCCGCCTGAATACCAATGTCCCGCAGTTCTCTGACAGAGTGCTGTGTGGGCTTGGTCTTCAGCTCACCCGAAGCCTCCATAAAGGGGACCAGCGTCAGATGAATGAAGAGGGAGTTTTCCTGACCGGCCTCATTGCGCATCTGACGAATCGCTTCAAGAAAGGGGAGGCTTTCAATATCCCCCACCGTGCCCCCGATTTCCACGATGACCACATCCAGGTGATCACTCAGCTTCTTGATGGTGGCTTTGATTTCGTTGGTAATGTGGGGAATGACCTGAACCGTCTTGCCCAGATAGTCCCCCCGCCTCTCTTTCTCGATAACGGTTTGATAGATCTTTCCGGTGGTGGAATTGTTGTCCCGGGTCAAACGCACGTCCATAAACCGCTCATAATGCCCCAAATCCAGGTCAGTCTCGGCACCATCGTCGGTCACAAACACCTCACCATGCTGAAAAGGACTCATGGTCCCCGGATCTACGTTGATATAGGGATCCAGTTTCAGTACGGTGACTGTGAGACCCCGGGATTCCAGCAGGCATCCTATGGAAGCCGAAGCCAGGCCCTTACCCAGTGAACTCAACACTCCACCTGTCACGAAAATAAACTTGGTCTGCATCTACTCCTCCGTGTTATCCCCTGTTCGACTCCTTGAGCTCATTTTCCAACAGAGGTCTGACACGGTCCAGATCCTCGAGAGTATCCACTCCAATGCTGTCCTGGGCGACCTCGACCACCTGTATGGGTATGCCGTTTTCCAACAACCTGAGCTGTTCCAGGGCCTCAATTTCTTCCAGTTTTGAGGGTCTCAACTTGGACAACATCCCCAAGAACTCCCGACGATACCCATAAATGCCCAGGTGTTTATAAATGGATCCAGGCTGGTTCCGCAGATAAGGGATGGGGGCACGAGAAAAATAAAGAGCACGACCCTGCTCATTGGTCACAACCTTCACGACATTGGGGTTGTTGATCTCCTCCGGGTCGGTGATCTCCACTCGAGCAGTGGTCACCTGAACCCGAGCGTTCCCCTTAAAAGGAGAACAAACCTTCTCGATCGTATCGACTGCGATCAGCGGTTCATCCCCTTGAATGTTCACGAAAACATCTCCCTGGATGGCTTCAGCCACCTCGGCCACCCGGTCGAGTCCGCTCAGGTGATCGGAACGCGTCATCAGAGCCCTTCCCCCAAAATCTTCCACCGTGCGCAGGACCCGTTCATCCTCGGTGGCAACGAGGACCTCGGCCAGGCTCGAAGCCTGGCTGGCCCGGTCGTATACCCACTGAATCATAGGCCTTCCGGCGATTTCAATGAGAGGTTTTCCAGGGATTCTTGAGGAATTGTAGCGAGCAGGAATGACTCCGACGAAGCGCATAGCCAAGCTTACTACAGAAGCGGATGGCGGACAACTGACAGCAGCCGGCAGACCGGCTGAAATTCCAAATCCCAAACTCCAAATCCCAAACAAATTCCAAATTCAAAACAAATTCGACAACAGACGAGGAAAGGGGGCCAGGGGAAGAAGCCAGGTTCCAACTTTGGGATTTAGGATTTGGGATTTAGGATTTCCGCTGACGGTTAACCGTCAGCGGTCACACCCACTCATAGGGGAGATCCACGATGGTTCCCGGTTGGTCGATGTCCTCCAGGGAGCGAAGCGTATCCTTCAGGATTCTCAGCTGGACTGCCTGATCGTTGGACTCTCCCAGGGTAAACCCGAAAGGAAAACCGTAATGAACCGATCGGGGCGTTCCGACCGATTCCACCACATCTCGACAGAGGGCGATGCTGACGGTGGCAATGCCGGCTGCTTCAATGGCTCGCTGGATCACCACCATACTCTGGTGGCTCAGAACTTCGCCTGGCGTCAGCACAACAAGGTCAACTTGGTCCTGCTTGAGGTGTTCAACGGCATCCTTTACGGAGGGTTCCAGGTCCACCGGGTTGGGCACGTAGCCCATAAATGAAATGTGTTGAGCGGCGATCTCGCCGATGACGTTCTCTTCCTCCAGTTCTTGCAGTCTTTTCAAGGGGAAAACGACGTTGATATCTTCTTCGAACCCACTCACATCCAGATAGGGATGGGCAATCCACAACTCGCTGGCGTCTACTGATGCCGGAATCAAGCGAAAGCTGGGATCTCCCTTTTCCCGAAAATTGAACTGGGACAGCTCCGGGGTGATCTCTCCCGGAGAGATACTGAAAGGCTTCTGGTCCTTGACGTGAACTCCCACCGTGGTCACAAGAGCCACACGCGCTTCAAACAGGTCCACCTTGAGATCGGTCCAGGGAATCTCCTCATTCTTGACAAACGAATAGTCGGGATGCTGGCTCTGAAACTGCCCGATCCAGTTATAGTTCAGTTCAAGCGTCTCCGGACTCTGTTGAAGGGGCCGGTTTACGGGCACCCCCCCTGACTCCTCTACAGTCGGTCGCTTCGAATCCTCAGGCCTCCGGTCAAATTCTTTGGGCATCTAGTTGGACGGGTCCATTCTTTCAAACAGTTCCGAGCTTGGAAAGTGATAGTAGGGGTAGCCCGCATTTCTCACACTCGATCGTAGCGAGGCGGTGGAGATGGCTGTGGATACAAGGCGCGCGGGGGCACCCGCTTGCGGGTCGGCCCCCGCAAACGTACTCTCTGAGTACGTTGAGGAGGCCGGGGGTACCCGCTTGCGGGTCGCGGCAACGCAGTAGACGCGGCCAGATCCGCCGACGGAGTAGATCGGGTGTGAGAAGTGCGGGCTAGTGACAGAAAGTTGTTTCATTGGGACAGGGATTTTCATGTTCGATCTGTATCGTCGCGTGAAGAATTTTGAATTGCTCCCGAGAGACGGCAATGAGCTGTTCCAGGATCCAACGCCGGCTGTTGTCCTGGACCACCACTGCATGACAAGTCATGGCATGCACACCGGAAGTCAATGTCCAGACATGAAGATCGTGAATGGAGTCCACCCCCGCAACCTTACAAAGGGCCTGCTTCATTGCCGCCAAATTGACATGGGACGGGGTGCCCTCCAAGAGGACTAAAACGGAATCCTTGACCAGCTTCCAGGCACTGTACAGAATGAGAAAACTGACCAGAACACTGATGGCGGGATCGGCCCAATAAGCCTTCCAGAACAATATGACCAGGCTGGCAAGGATGGCACCCAAAGAGCCCAGGACATCTCCTATCACATGCAGATAAGCTCCTCGAATATTGAGACTGTCGACCTCACATTGGTGCAGGATGCGAGCACAAATCAGGTTCGCCACCAGTCCCACAGCTGCAATCACCAGCATCTCCAGACTTTTTATCGCCTCCGGCTGCAGGAAACGCTGGTAGGCTTCGTAAAGGATAAAAAAGGCAATCACCAACAAAGCCGAACCGTTGATCAGGGCAGCTAAGATCTCCACCCTGAAGTAGCCATAGGTTTTTTCGGAAGTAGCTGGGCGGAGTATGAACCCCACTGCAAACAGGCTCAGACTCAATGCAGCGGCATCGGTGAGCATGTGTCCGGCATCGGCCAATAGAGCCAAACTGTTGGTCCACAGGCCGCCCACAAACTCCACCAGCATAAAGATGGCGGTAATGAGGAGTGCAATGCGCAAGGAGCGCGTTCCCTGGCGGCGCCCCACGGCCAACTCAGCCAGTTCCTCCCTGCCGCCTTGCCCCATCAGTGAATCTCCCAACCCATGGCAGGCGACGGGAAGTCAGTGGATCGATCGTCGCTCAGAAAATGGGACAAACCTTCGAAATATTGAATGGCCGCATGTCCTAGAACAAAGGTCCAGATTCCCGCAACGGATATGGAAATAAGCTTCCGATATTCGGGATAGCGGCGTCTCAGCCAATGGCTCCCCTCTCGGGCGGCAACTCCAGCCGCCAACATGGGCAGCAGCTCTCGGGCTCTTTCCCGGTTCAGGGGATATCCGAAAGTCCGCGCGATCTTCAAGAGCATTCCCGTCTGAATGGCCGTTATGGGTAAAAAGTCGGCTATGGGAATTCGAATGGCCCCCACGATGGCTCCCGAAAGTGCGGCCTGGCTGACGATTCCATGACCAATACTGCGACGGAAGTCTGGAAAATTTTGAGTCAGGGAAGAAAGGGTTTTGGGGTCCGTATCCAGAATCGCTTTCAAGAGTTGCTCAATGGTTTCCGGTTGCACCACAGAGGTCGCAAATACGCTGGTTCCCAAACGCCTGCGGGCCGCCCTGACCGCATCCCGAGGTGTCTGGACCAGATCGATCTTGTTGAGGACAACCAGTACCGGCCTATTCAAGCTGTTGAGTCTCTCATACATTTCCTTTGTGCTCTTGGAAAGCTCATATCGACCATCCAGAATCAACAGGATGAGGTCGACCTCCTGGAGCTTCTCAGACAGCGTTTCATCGGGCTTGAAACCCAGATACTCGTCATGAATATCAACCAGGGTAAAGATGGGCTTCGATCCAGCCACTTGTCGTCTGGACAGCGCAGCAAGGAGTGAGGATTTTCCTGTCTGTCCCGGACCGACAATTGCAATTTGGACCCACTCCTGAGATTGAATGTCCTTCCATTGACTCCGAACCAGCTCCAGGACCTTTTGCAGATTATCGCCCTGGGGAGGCAAAGAATCGAAGACCTGCTTGAGACGATATCTGGACCCCTCAGGCAACAGGAGGACAATTTGATCCAGAAAACCCAGCAGCTCAACGGGAGCCGAATCTCGAATATTGGCAAAAATGTCCGGTTCTCTCGGGATTGTCTGCACTGATTTCATTTTACACTGTTGTGGCCGTTTCCCGTGATCTTCATACACCTCAAAGTCAACATTTTTAAATTCCCTTTTGTCCCAGCGAAAACAGCGGACATCCGGCTCTTCTCCCTGCAGGGAAACAATCCAGTAACTCACCTCCGGATAGTGAAACTCGGCCACATCACGAGAGGAAGGAAGGCTCCTGGACGTGGGATGAGAATGGTAAATCCCTAGATGTTCTTTACCACTTCGCCGTAATCCTCTAAAAAATGCAAAGAGTTCCTCAACCGGGATGGAAAATTCACTACGGCTCTGTCTTTGATTCCCGGTTGTTTGTATGCCATCGATCGCCCAACCGCTGCCTGATAAGAGCCCACAACACTCCAGTGGGTATTCACGACGAGCATGTTCAACCATCTTCTCCAAAACTTTGCCATGGATTCGAACCGTTTTCACCCTTTCATTAGAGCAAGTTCATCGGGTCAATATCAATGGAAGGCTTTCTTACCATTACTCTTTTCTGGCTCAGCTCTTCCATGGCAGATTCGAGCACTTCATGAAGCTCTTTTCGATTGGTGCTCTTGATCAAAATTTGAAAGCGGTAATCGCCCTTGAGTTTTTCAAGAGGTGCCTGGGCAGGTCCAAGAACCCGCATGCGCCGTTGAGCTGAAAGGCGTGTCCGTTGCCGAAGCAACAGGTCGGCTACTTGCTCTGCCGCCTGCCGGGTCTTCGTCTGGGGTCGCCCTTGGACCAGGAGGTTGGCCAGGGCTGTGAAGGGGGGATAGCGAAAATTGCGCCGAAAACGAATCTCCTCCTCAAAAAAGAGCCGGTAATTTTGAGAACGAGCGTGTTTCAGGCTGTAATGATCGGGATAGTAGGTCTGGATGATCACTTCCCCGGGAATTTCTCCTCTTCCTGCTCGGCCCGCAACCTGGGTGAGAAGTTGAAAGGTTCTTTCCGAAGCACGAAAGTCCGCCATCCGAAGAGCTTGCTCAGCCGTTAAAACTCCCACCAGCGTGACGCGCGGGAAATCGTGTCCCTTGGCGATCATCTGGGTTCCAATCAGGATATCGGTCTGACCCGACCCGAAAGCCCCCAGAATCCTTTGGAGACTCCCCTTCCTTTGGACCGTGTCTCGATCCAAACGGGCTATGGCTGCATTCGGAAAGAGGGTTTCCAGGATCTCCTGAACTTTCTCCGTTCCGTGACCGAGGAAGTGAATATACTCGTTGCCGCAGGCCCGACATCGTTTGGGGACAGACCTCAAATACCCACAATAGTGGCAAAGTAAGCGGTTGGAATCATGGTGATAGGTGAGGCTGAGGCTGCAGTTTTCGCAGATCTCCGTACTCCCACAGCTTCGACACAGCAGGGCCGACGCGTATCCCCGCCGATTCAGCAAGATCAGGACCTGCTCCTTGCGATCCAACCTTTCGGCGATGGATTCCTGAAGTTGTTGAGACAGGACAACCGCTTTGCCTCGCTTTTGAAACTCGACCCGCATGTCGACCACGTGTACGGTTGGAAGAGGGCGTTCCAGAATCCGTGAATTGAGGACCTCGTACTCGGGGGCTCCGCCATGGACGGAGTTATAGAACGTCTCCAACTGAGGAGTTGCACTACCCAGGATCACCAACGTTTGTTCGAGTTCTCCCCGTTTGAGGGCCACGTCACGAGCATGATAGCGCGGCAATTCCTCTTGTTTGTAGGAACTGTCGTGCTCTTCATCCACAATGATGATTCCTAAATCAGCGAGTGGGGCAAAAACGGCTGAACGGGTTCCCACCACCACACGGGCCTGGCCTTCCCGGATTCTCCGCCATTGATCAAAGCGCTCTCCTCCCGACAGGGCACTGTGTAAAATGGCCACCTCTTCTCCAAACCAGGCTCGAAAATAACGGGAGATTTGAGGAGTTAACCCGATTTCCGGAACCAGAACCAGCGCCGATCTTCCGCGAGCCAGCGTACTGGCGATGGCGTTCAGGTAAATCTCGGTCTTTCCGCTTCCCGTAACACCATGGATCAGCATGCTGTGAAATCGGTTCTTGGAGAGGTGCTGGTCAATTTTCTCAAAGATTCGACGCTGATCCGGGTTCAGGTCGTGCTTTTGGACTTCCGGAGAGGTCTCAGAGTGAGCCCAGGGGGAACGATAGCTCTCAACCTCTTCCATTCGGATGGAACCTTTAGAGACCAGGTTTTGCAGTACCGACGAACTACACCCCACCTCCCGTAAAAACGGCTGCACCGCCACCGGAAGAGTCCTTTGACTCAGCAGCTCAACCACTTCCTTCTGCCTTGCCGTCAGCCTGGCCTCAGAAGAGGTCATCTCCACCACAGCCAAGTGCCGCTTGGTCGGCCAAAACTTCTGCACCGGGTGCTCTTCATCCAGTGCTACCTTCTTCGCCAACAACCCGGGTGGCAACATCACTCGCAGCGCCTCCCCTGGCGGAGCAAGATAGTAAGAAGCCACCCACAGGCCAAGTTTGAGCAGAGAAGGAGATAAAATAGGTTTCCGGTCCAGAGTCTCGAGAATAGGCTTGACCGTCCCCTCCCGGGATTCCCGATGCACCTGGGTCACCAAACCGACCAGATGACGGGTACCGAAAGGCACCAAGACACGACACCCGGGGTGAAGCTCGTCCCCGAGGGAATCCGGGACAGAGTAGGTGAAAGTCTGGAAGAGAGGGAGAGGCACGGCCACATCGGCAAAGAGAGCGCTCACAAGATCAG
>JACZQQ010000227.1 GCA_022545645.1 Acidobacteriota bacterium
GTAGGGGCGAGCCGGTGGCTCGCCCGAACAGTTAGGATGGCAAAACCGAAGCCACACTGGTAAAGGTCATGCTGCTCATTGGGGTCGGGGCCGCCACCGGCCCACTCCTACTAGTACGTTGAGGAGGCCGGGGGTACCCGCTTGCGGGTCGCACAGTCAGGCCGACTGATTTCAGCGCTGCACTAGAGAATTGATGCATAATCCGGGCTAGGAAAGGGAAAGGATGGAAGATCAGATCAGCAATAGGCGAAGGGTGGGTTATTTCCTCTTTGCCGTCCTCCTTGCCTTTCTTGTCTACTGGGGAACGGGCCTCCTGGAACCTCAGCAAAGGTTGGTGCTGGCTGTGGTGGCCGTGGCCGTGGTTCTCTGGGTGTCGGAGGTCATTCCCCTTTACATCACTTCCCTTCTCTCTTCTTTCCTCCTGATTGTTGTGGCCGGTTTTGGAGCACAGGAGATTTTTCAGCCCTATTTCGATTCCGTCATCGTGCTCTTCCTGGGCGGTTTCATTTTGGCCCGGGGCATGCAAAAGTACGATCTGGACTCTCTCATCGCCACTACCCTACTCAGGCGAATAGGAACCAATCCCTATATCTTCATCCTGGGGCTCATGATTGTGACAGCTTTTCTCTCCATGTGGATGTCCAACACCGCTGCTGCCGCCATTATGATTCCGATTTGTATCGTGGTACTCAAAGAGAACGGGATCTGTTCCCAAACCTCCCATTTTGCCAAGGGTTGTGTCCTGGCCGTGGCCTATGCCGCAACCATCGGCGGACTGGCCACAATAGTGGGAAGCCCTCCCAATGCCATTGCCGTTCGTTTCCTGGCTGAGAATAGCATTGAAAAAATTGAAATCACTTTCCTGGGTTGGATGGTACAAACCGTTCCTTTTGTCATCGTCGCTCTTCTCTATGTGTGGCTCATGGTCTGTCTTCTGAACCGGCCGGAGGTCAAAGAGATCACGCTCAGCAGCAGGGAGGCCGGCCTTACACGAAACCAGGTCCTCATCCTGGGCGTGTTTGGGGTGACGGTGCTTGGATGGCTTACCACCCAACTCACCGGCCTGACCTCGGCCACGGTTGCTCTCCTGCCCATCCTGCTCCTGTACGGTATGGGGCTCCTTGACGACACAGACCTGGGAAAAATCAGCTGGGGAACCCTGCTCCTATTCGGAGGGGGGCTCTCGCTGGGCAGTGCTCTCGTGAAGGTCAAAATTGATGTTTTATTGGCTGAAACACTGGCCAGGTACTTGCTGGGAGTCCCTCTATTCCTGATCGTGGTGATCCTGGTCTTTTTTGGCATCCTCATCACCATGATTGTCAGCAACACGGCATCCGCAGCCATCCTGGTTCCGCTGATGATTCCGGTGGCCAAGGCCCTGGGTCTTGACGTGAGAGCGATGGCAATCCTTATCGCCATCGGTGTCTCGCTTGACTTTATGATGCCGGTGGGGACCCCACCCAATGCCATTGCCTATTCCACCGGCCTGGTTCGGGTGAAGGAGATGATCAAGAATGGCGTGCTCATGAACCTGGGCACAGGGATGATCCTGGCCCTGATGTATTATTTCTTTTGGACTTAGCCCGGATGATGCATAAATTCTCTACTGCACCGCCGGTGCTGTTTGCCACCAGCGACAAGAACCTCTGCATAGGTCGGGCTAGTTACTGATCGAGGAAATAACAAGACTGTGAAAGGTCTAGTCCTTGCCGTTAGAGGAGCGCGAGACCTGGCACACCTGGTTACCCCCGCCCTCCCTTGCATCGTAAAGGGCCCCATCAACGGCCGAGATAAGGGCTTCGGCCTTATCCCCAGCGATCCTCTCAGCCACTCCAATCGAGACCGTCATCGGAGAGGGGGAGTCCCCTTTAGAGGTGGGCACTTGGGCCTCGTGAATGGCTTTACGCAGACGCTCTCCAATTTTCTGGCCCGTGGCAGTATCCGTATCGGGCAATACGGTCATAAACTCGTCCTTTCCATAGCGAGCCAGCATCTCGCCTGGACGCGTGGTGGCTTGTAAAACGGCTGCGATGGCATTGAGAACGCTCTCTCCCGCCAGGCGACCCTCATTTTCAGTCTGCTGCTTGAAGTCATCAATGCCGATGAGCAGCAGGGAAAGAGGCCGTCCGTCGCGGTCAGAGCGGTTCAACTCCCGCACCAGCATGCTATCCAGCCAGCGGCGGTTATAGAGACCGGTCAGGCTATCGATGATCACATCCTGAGCATATTGACGGACCGCATAGTTTGCGTGCTCCCGCCGCAATTCCTGATTGGTTAGATGGCGCACCCGCCGCGCCAAAACAAAGAGTAGATTTCGAGCTATATCGGGTGAAGTCTCCAAAAGCGAGGTCATAATTTCTTCATCCAGTGCCAGCACCCGGGTGGAAACACCCGCGACAGCATAAGCCGTCGTCAGCTGACCATCAATAAAGGACAGCTCGCCCACCACATCTCCAGGTCCCAGTACCGCAATCGGATTCAATTCAGGTTGAAGTTGAATGGTTAAACGGCCGGACAGGATCAGATAGAGAGTGCGATTGGACTCCCTGACCTCTATCAGGACTTCGCCCTCTTCCAGGTCGCGCAGCTCACCCCCTTGAAGCAGCTCAAGGAAAGGCTCAAGGTCAACTTCTTTCAATAGAACCGAGCTGGCCAATTCACGCTTGGTCACACCATTTGAATCATTTGCATCATTTGTTGGATCAGACATAGTTTTATTGCTCTTTATCTATTATTCGAATGATTTTGCCTCGAGTTCAACCCAAGGGGTTCTAAACCTGTGGCTTGCCACTCGGCTGGGGTTAAAAAAAGACTTCGAACCTGCATGTTTACAGGAGATCAAAGTCTGGGAGGGTGACGTTTCTTGCCTTGGAAAGGACCTGGAGCTTCCGCTGAAAGTAGTAAAAATCATCGGCGTTTCTCATGCAATAGAAATCCACCTTCAAGCGCAAACGCGTATTTTCCGGGATCTCAGGGCTAAGAGCTTCAATGGAACTCAGAGAGTAGTGGGTCACGGCGTGAATGGCGGTGACCCACATATTCAGAACCAGACTGCAGAGTAGGAGGGCCACCGCCAGAAGGTTGAACACGATGTGATGACCGGTAACTTGAAAAGCTCCATACAGAGCCTCGTTAAAACTCATCCTCTTGAGGAAACTCATCCTGGTGAGGGAATAGTGGGCCGCCCACAGAATAAAATAGACAACCACAACCATCATAAGTGCAAAGATGGTCATCCGGATCAGAAAGTGCATGTCATACGGGCCCTTGCTGGCCTCTCGATAGACGGAATCTCCAAAGCCGGGAAGGACCACCATGAGAAAGTTCACCAGTAGATAGCTGCTCACCATGCCCACCACGACAAGCGCAATTGCCATACCGCCAATAATTTCCAGGACTCTGCTTCGCATTGTTGACGCTCGATGTGACCCGATGTAAGAAAGACTGTTCCAGTATTTTCTTCTTCACTACTTTGGCAACATTCACGAAACTCTACAGTGATGGTCATCACTGGTCGTGTGGATGCCTTCTCTTCTATGCAGAAAAATTAGCTTTCGGTAAGATAGTGCTCAAGATAATGGCAACCCCCGAGCAGGAATTCGACCAAGCCCTACAATTCGCAGAGGAAGTCAGAGAGAAGGTGCTGGCCTTCCTCGAGGGAATCTCCCAGAGCGAATCTGAAAGCAAGCCCGGCCCAGAGGTGTGGTCGATTAGTGAAATCGCTCATCACCTGCTTTTAAGCGAGCAGCGCCTGTCCCAGCAGATCCTGGAGTCGATCGCCCATAGCCGCGAAGGAGAATTTAATCGGGAGGAGGTGTTGGCTGAGCGGCCTTTTCCGCTGGAGGATACTGCCGATACCGGGAAATCGGGAAAGGGTACAGCGCCGGAGCCGACCCAGCCCTCACCCGGTCTCCCCATTGCCGATCTTCTTTTAGATCTCCGTCAGGCCCGGGATGAAACCCGAGCCAAGCTTCTGCCCCTCAGGTCCCGTCCCCTGGGTAATCTCTGGTGGGAACATCCTCGCTTCGGGGCCATGAACCTCTATGAGCGGATTCGCATGTCCGGATACCATGATCTCAAGCACCTCAAGCAGCTAGAGAACTGCCTGGCGCGAAATGCCGATCAGGCGAAGTGACTTTTGAGAGCCCCCAGTAGAGCCCGGTAAATGGGATCACAAAATTCCTGGACTCCACCACCGCTGGAATCCCAACGGGAAGTCCACAGAACAAAAGTGGAGTCATTGTCGGTCACCGGAAAGACGCGGACCTCCCCGATATAGCCCTGTACATTCTCCTTAGAAACCGCTTCAGGACCATCGTCGATACTGTAGCTGAAAGTGCGCTCTTCATCGTCCAAGGTGAGCAGGGTCTCGTGGAAGACACCGTTCAGGATTCGCTTGGCACCGATT
>JACZQQ010000228.1 GCA_022545645.1 Acidobacteriota bacterium
CCATCCCACACAGTGGATCGCATGTCTCCGAACTTGGGATTACGCGGTTTGCCATCGAAAGACCAGCTCCCGTCCGGCCGCCGCACGCCAAAGGAAGTGTTGGAATTGACAAAACGGCCCAGATGGGTGCCTCGGGACCCGCTATATCCAATGAGAAAGACCCCGTTGGGAAAGAGTTCTCGCTGGATATTCAAACTCCACTGCGCCAGAGTGGGCTGGTCAGGATCGTAGATGACCCAGGGCCCCTGCTTGACCTGGTCGGCGGGGGGAAGAAGGGCGTAATCGTTGGGAAAGCTCGCCGGGTTAGCATCATCAAATAGCACGACCGCTCGGATGTTGGGCTCCGTCTGCTGTATTCTTGATCCCCAATATATTGAGAGGATCTGGTCAAAAAAGTATCCAAAGCCGGCTCGAACGGAAGTTTTCCCATCCCCGAAAGGATCCCAGGCCACTCCAATCCGGGGGGAGAAATTCTTCAGTGAAGGATTGTCAAAATAGGGGTTTCCCACACGAATGGCTGGATCCAAGGGTGTGACCATGTTTCCGATGCGATCCGCTACTTCCGTCGGCACGGTAATAAATTCATAACGCAATCCCAGGTTCAGCGTCAGGTTGGGTCTGGCAGTGAAATCATCCTGAACATAGAACCCGAACAAGCTCTGCCGCATCCCGATGGTGGTTGTGTGCTCGACGAACGAATCGAACGTATTCGCGCGAGCCGTCAAGAAATCCCCCAGGTTACTGAAATTATAGATGCCATTGGCACGAGCCAGGTTGACATAGTTGAACTGGTGGCGCTGCCAGTCGAAACCAAATTTCAGAGCATGGCGCCCTCGGGTGTAAATCAAATTGTCTGTGGTCTGGAAATTATTGAACACATTGGTCTTGAACTGGTTGTGACTGGGCCCCAGTGTGACAATAATATCCTCAACATCGATCTCTCCAAAGGTGCGTGGCCAAGTCACGTTGTCGACCAGATACAGTGAGGTTCCGGTACCGCTGTCGTCCCGGGGAATAACGTCGTGGCGGGAGCGGACGTAACCGAAACGCAAATCGTTAATCAGCCTTGGGCTGATGATCCTCTTCCACTCCAGGGTGGTCCACTGACTCCGATAGATTGCGTCTTCTCCGAAGATGGGCAGCCGGTCACCCACCAAGCGATCCCCCTCATCAAAGGTATAGCGGATGAAGAAAGAGTCAGAATCGGAAAATTGATGATCCACCTTCACCATGTAATAGTCTTCATTGGTTGGTCTATTTTCAGGGAAGGTAAACTCGGCAGTCCCGTCACCGAGATCGGGTCCATTGGGTGCGGGGTACAAGTCCATATAAGGTTGAATTTCCGGATGGACTCCCACGTTGCAGAGGCCATTGACGAATGCTGCCTCATCGTTCCCAAAATTATCCGCGGTACACGGCAGCAGCCTTCCTCGGAAACGCTGACGGGGAATCAAGCCCTGACGCATCAAATCATTAGGCACAAATCGAAGTACCGACTCCTGGAGCCGCTCTCGAAATCCTTCATAGCTGCCGAAGAAGAAGGTCTTGTCTTGAACGATGGGCCCTCCCAGGGTGAAGCCAAACTGGTTGCGCTTAAAGGGAGGCACTTCCTCCTGATCGAAAAAGTTGCGGGCATCCAGCGCACTGTTGCGGTGAAATTCAAACACCGAACCGTGCAACTGGTTGGTTCCCGATTTGGTCACCGAATTGATGACGCCTCCTGTAAATCTTCCATACTCGGCACTAAAGGCTCCGGTAATGACTTGAAACTCACGTACGGTTTCGACTCCCAGCAGCGCTCCAGAGGGGGTTCCCGTGCTGTTCAACTCATTGCGAATGTCGGTGCCGTCCAGCAATATCGCCGACTGGGTCGTGCGGGTGCCGGCAATAGAAATCTTGACTCCTTCATTGCCGATCTGAGTGCGAGGAGCGGAAACGGAATTCACCACCCCTGCCTGCAGCAGAGCCAGCTGGGCAAAATCTCGACCATTGAGAGGGAGATCGCGGATTTTTCTCTGGTCCACCAGATCGGACACGGTCGATTGGGTGGTCTCGACCAGAGACGCTTCACCCGTGACAACGACCTGCTCGGTAATCTCTCCGATTTGCAGTGTGAGGTTCACCACGGCTTCCCGTCCCACCGTCAGGCCAATTCCCGTTCGGATCAGCGTTTGAAAGCCGGCCAATTCAGCTCGGACTTCATAAGGTCCGACCGCCAGTGACTGGGCTCGATAAGATCCCTCGTCATTGGAGACTACGCTTCGGCTGATCCCGGTGTCCTGATTTTGAACCGTGATTTCAACCCCCGGCAAGACTGCTCCCGTTTCATCACTCACGGTGCCGATAATGGTACCTGTAATGACCTGAGCCACGGCTGCAGGTGAAAAAACCAGTACGAGAACGGCGATCGCCGCAAATACACGACTCCTGTTCATGATGTACCCCCAATAAGTATGAATGTCGAAAACCCCAATGAAACTCCTTAGGCTGAAGCTACCGGTGACTGTAGTGCTTGCTCCTGTGATTTGTCAAGCATTGATTTCCAAACCACAGATGCAAAAAAAAGCTTTGAGATTGCAGAAGCAATAATCGTTCCAGAAACCATCTCACTTTCTGGGAAACTAACTATCCTTTTTACTATCATTGATTTGCGAGGACCTGCAGGAGTTCCACCAGACTTCGTGTGGACCGGGAAAATTCAAAAAATTGGATTTTCATCCAAGAAATTGGATCACGCCATTCTTTTTTAAAACACTCAGAGCCGTGGGCTTCGGGCGAGCCCGTTCAGCCCACGGGCCGGAAAAAATGGGGACACTCCAGAACTGTTTTTCCATTGACAGGGAGTGTGAAACGGTGATATTTCAAACCCCAAGTCGAATAACAACTAGAATGAAAGCGCGATTTGCTCTTCCACTTGCCCTGGTCTTGGGATTGGGCCTGGCTTTATTCTTTGAGCTGGGGAGTGTCTTTCCATCCCTCTCAATCGCTCTCGAGACCGTCTATGCTCAGGATTCCAACACCAAATTCTGGGTATTCGATGGGCACATGCACCCTACTTCCTCCCGGCAGTCCGGGAACATGGGAGATGCGGATTACAGCTTCCAATTCACACTCCCTAAGGCCATTGCAGGCGGACTGGGGGCGGGCTTCTTTAACAGCGGGGTTGACGAGTTCTATGAAGCCAACCATCTTGCCGTCAAAGAAATCTTGAGGGGGTTTGACAGCTTCTATCGGCAAATCGCCTTGTACCCGGATCAAGTTGGAGTGGCCACCGATGCCCAGCAAGTTCGGGCGCTTCGCAGGCAGGGCAAGATCGCGGGCATCTTAGCGATTGAAGGAGCCATTGCCATTGAGAGTGATTTGGGAGTTTTGCGCATGCTGCACCGGCTGGGCCTGCGCGAGATGAACCTGGTCCACAACCTGGAGAACAATATTGGTGATGTCATGTACACCACCAAAAACAACGGCAAAGGCTCGGGCCTGACCGCTTATGGACGAGAGCTGGTGGCCGAGATGAATCGACTGGGAATCCTGATTGATCTTTCCCACACCGCTGATCAGACCATCTTTGATGTGATGGCGGCCAGCACCCAGCCGGTGGCGACCACTCACTCGGGGGTTCGAGCCCTGGTGGATCGGCCCGGGAACTGGAGCGACGAGATGATTCAGACGCTGGCCCGTAAGAACGGGGTCATCTGCGTTGCCTTTTTACCCCAGCAGGTGAGCCGGGAGTATGATGCCAAGTGGCACGGAGGACGACAGCGCGGCTCGGGCATCATGGGACTGGAGCCGCTGGTCTACCGGGGAGACCCCACCAAAATCTACGATTTCATCGCTGAACGAACCAGCGGAGGAGGATCCAGACAGGCTGAAATGACTCGTCAGCGCCGCCGGGACATGCCTCCCCTCTCCAACCTCATCGATGGTATCGATTACATCGTGAGGCTGGTGGGAGCTGATTATGTAGGAATCAGCTCAGACTGGGGAGGGTATCCGGTCAATATCAAAGGGATCGAAAACGCCGGTGAATACCAGAATATCGCTCAGGCGCTTTTGGGCCGAGGGTACAGTCGTGAGGATGTGGCCAAGATCATGGGAGAAAACCTGCTGCGGGTGTTTGATGAGGTGGTATCCACGGCTAAGAATTGACTAGGAGGTGATCGATGAAGCGCTTTACGGTTCGGCTGCTCATTATAGGTGCCCTGTTTCTGGCACTTTCATTTTTATTTCAGGTCTTCTCCCCGCCTTTTTCACTGGGTTTTTTGACCAGCCATGCCCAGAGCTCCTGGGACAACAAGTTCTGGGTCTTTGATGCCCACATGCATCCCATATCATCGGTTTATCGGAGAGGAGGGACCATCGGGCAGCCCAATGCCGATCCCCGCTTTACGCTTTCCCTGGCCG
>JACZQQ010000229.1 GCA_022545645.1 Acidobacteriota bacterium
CTTCGGAGCTGGATACGTGGGGAGACACTCGGCGACTGACCACCCGGAGAACGATCGACCAGTGGGCTCCCGTCAATCCGGTAGTGGTGCGTCCGGGAAACCGGGGCACCATCAATTCCGCAGCTCTGGATATCCTGAACGAGTTCCTGCCCGGCTATTCGGACTCCATTCGGGATTCCATGCACATGGATGAGATCGGAGTGGACCCCGCCGAGATCGGCTGGGTGGGCAGTGTGGAGATGGGCGTCATCGGATGGGAACTCTACGCGGAAAAAGTACCTCTCAATATCCTGGCTCAGGCCCTGAAGCTTCGATCCGAGGCCTTTGCCGCCTCTCGCGCCGTCACCACCTTTTCCAGCCGCATTCAGTTTCCCAAAATTATGAGCGGGTACGCCACCCTGGCCGAGCTGGGCCAGATGCCCATCCGCTTCTCTGTTCACTACGAGGTTCACCGAAGGCCCTCCAATCCCATCGAGACCCGCCAGCTCTACCGCAAGACCGGGGTGCTCCAGGGCATCGGGGACGACTACTTGTGGTTTGACGGCGTGGGTTCCGAGCGCTGGGATTCCCATATCCCGGAAGCCTGTCTGGGGGATGACATCGTTGCGCCGCCCCACATCAAGGAGCGGGAGACCTGCCCCAAGTCGGGCGATCTTCACTGGGATACCCTGAAGAACGCTCTCAGGGCCGGTTGGCGGCTCAAGGGCGTCCATTCCGTAGGGGTCGAAAGCACGCGACGCTTCACCCAGATGATCGACGAGGCTATGGAGGGCACCGACATTACGATGGCGGAGATCCGAAACGGTATGTTTACCATCGAGCACTGTGATCAGATCGGCAAGGGATCGGACATCCTCGAACTGATCAAGGAATACAACCTCATGATCAGCTGCGACCCCAATTACATGAGGACCTTCGAAGCCCTGGTCCGGGATTACGGGGAGTACAACGATCCCGAGCATCTTCGGAAGTACATGCTGCCTTTCAAGACGTGGATCGAGTCGGGTATCAACGTGGTGGGCCAGAACACCGGCGGACCTGGCCCCTTCCATTCGGAATGGCTGCTGATGAAAAGAGCGTATCGAGGGTACATCTGGGCTCCTGAGGAGAGCATCGATCGCGTTCGGGCACTCAAGCTGTACACTTCATGGGCCGGCCGCTACGTGACGAAGGCCGACAAACTGGGAACCCTGGAGGAAGGGAAGTGGGCGGATCTGGTTATTTTGAACCACGATTACTTCACCGTCCCTGTAGACGATATTCTCAAGATCCAGTCTCTTATGACCATGGTGGGAGGTCGGGTGATCTCCCTCAACGATCGCCTGGCCGAAGAGTGGAACATGACACCAGTGGGCGAGCAATTCAACATCGACATGGAACGGGTGGAGGCGACCATCGCAGAGGCGGAGAAGGCCGTGCCCTGGGTCAGCGGGCCTGTTGGTGCGGAAGACAATTAAGCCAACCCCAAAAATACAGGGTCGGAGTCCCCGTTGGCGCGGACATTCTAAGGCAACGGGGGCATTGTCAAGTTAACTACCGATCAGCCAAGATGTCGGGATGCAATCTCGACCAAGCTATCATCGTCACCGCTTCCCGCCGGAAATCAGTAGCCATGCCGTCTGGCTCTACTATCCGCGACGATCCTCGTTTCCAAGACCTGCTGTTACGGATGAGCCTTGAGTCCTAGACCAACCTAACTCTTTATTCTGGATACTATCTTCTGGTGTTCTTTTCTCACATCTCCACGAGTTGTTGAAAGACAATTTTCCGATTTTCCTGGGTCATGCCCGGGTCATAGCCTTCAAAGGTGATTCCCGTCAGAATTCTTGCCGTGGCCAAGGAATCTTCCAAGACCCTCTCCACGGTCAGTTCGAAAAGGGTTTCGCTGGGTGCATCGGGCAATGGAGAAAGGGGACGAGCCTTGCAGAAGACGTAGTAGCTCATGTTGGGATTGACCAGGACGATGGAAATTTTGCCTTCCCGCTGCAAGTTGGCCGAGCTGTGAGAATTGCTGTACAGGAGAAGCAGAAGCCGTTTGGAATCTTTGGCAAACACCTCGCGAGCACTGAGGAGCCCGTGGCGAGGCCAACCGTCCTCATCGGTGGTGGAGAAAAGAATCACTTGCTTGAACTTTTCACCGGGCTCCGTGCTGGAGAGAAAATCCAGCAGGTCCTCCGGTAGAGTTGCTCCCAAATTCTTGGACATCGGCTACTACCTCCCTATGGGGTCTTCATCATAGCAAATCTAAATCTTTCCGCTACAATAGCCCAACACTGAGAAACAAATGGACCAGTGGAGCAGCTATCTCTTACTTTTTGGGGTGGGTTCAGTAGCGGGCGTTCTGAATGTGGTGGCGGGTGGCGGTTCCTTCCTGACCCTTCCCGTACTGATTTTTTTGGGCCTTCCCCCCACCCTTGCCAACGGGACCAACCGGGTCGGCGTCGTGCTTCAAAATGTAGGAGCGGTATGGAGTTTTCGCCGTCATGGAATGATCGACTGGAGCTACCTTCTTTGGGCGGCTTTACCGGCCATGGTGGGAGCCGTTCTGGGAAGCTGGGTTGCCCTCCGGGTGGGTGATGAACTCTTTCAAAATATCCTGGTGTTTTTGATGGTTGCCGTGACCCTGTGGACTCTATGGGATCCTCTAAAGAAAACCCAACTCAAGGCCTCCGGTTCTTCCCAGACGCCGGTGGTGGCTGTGTTGGTAGCGGGCTTTTTCCTCTCAGGAGTTTATGGAGGATTTGTTCAGGCGGGTGTTGGATTTTTGATTCTTGCCACGACGAGCCTGGCTGGTCTGGATCTGGTGCGGGGCAATGCGGTCAAGGTGCTCAGCGTCCTGTGCTTTGGGGTGGTGTCCCTGGGCATGTTTGCCTGGCAAGATAAAGTGGATTGGTGGATTGGGCTGGCGCTGGGGACGGGCATGGCATTGGGAGGGCTTGTTGGAGTGAAACTCACAGTCCTCAAGGGGCATGCCTGGATCAAGAGAGTGGTGACGGTGACCATCATTGTGTTCGCCTTGAGGCTTTGGTTCGGCGGATAAGCAAAGGGTGCAACCCACCAGGGCTCCTCTATTTCGTATACTGGTTGTAAGGCCATTTCCGAGAGGAGCCCAACATGAAAAACAACAAGATTTCGACCCTGGCTTTGATTTTTCCGCTTGTCGCCTGTCTTACCCTCCCTCTCTTTGGGGATAAGTTCGTAGATCGAGTGGAGGAATCCACCAGCGCATACAAGGCGCTGATCAAAGCCAAGGATGGGGGTGTTCCTGCAAGCCTTTTAGAGAAATGCCAGTGTGTGGTGGTGATTCCCCACGTCATCAAGGCTGCTTTCGGTTTCGGGGGTCGGCACGGGAATGGAATTGCCAGCTGCAAGGGAAAGAAGGGGAAATGGAGTCCACTCTCTTTCGTCAAATTGTCCGGAGGGAGCTTTGGGTTTCAAATTGGTGTCCAGTCCTCGGATATGGTGTTGTTCCTGATGACCGACAAGAGCATACAGGGTCTGTTGGGGAATAAGTTCACCTTGGGTGCAGATGCCAGTGTGGCCGCCGGACCGGTGGGAAGAAGCGTAGCAGCGGACACGGACATTACCTTGCGGGCGGAGATCTACTCCTACGCCAGGTCCAAAGGTCTCTTTGCTGGAATTTCGCTGGAAGGCGCCAGCCTGAGAGCAGATAATACCGCCATCAAGAAGTTCTATGGCCAGGAGGTCGAACCCAAAGCCATTCTCATCGACCACAAGGTGCCGAATCTCCCTTACATCGCTCGGGAATTCACCAAGGCCCTACCCTAGCGTCACGGAGTGACGCTAGCACGAAAGCACACGTCACAAAGTGACGGCCGCACGTCGTGACGAAGTCACGACTTCACGACCGCACGTTCTTGTGACGTCACGCGTGCTTGTCCGCAAGCACCGCATGGGCGGCGGCCAGGCGGGCAATGGGGACTCGAAAGGGAGAGCAGGACACGTAGTCGAAGCCCAGTTGGTGGCACAGGGCAATGCTTGCCGGATCTCCCCCATGCTCACCGCAAATGCCGATCTCCAGATCGGGATGATCCTGGCGACCCAGCTTTACGGCCATTTCCATCAACCTTCCCAGTCCAAGACGATCGATGGTGGCAAAGGGGTTCTCGGGCAGGATGCCCTCCTGTAGGTAATGAATCAGGAAGCCGGACTCGGCGTCATCACGGGAGATGCCGAAAACGGTCTGGGTCAGATCATTGGTGCCAAAGGAGAAGAATTCGGCAACCTCGGCCATCTCATCGGCCGTCAGCGCCGCACGCGGTGTCTCGATCATGGTGCCGAATTTGTATTGGATCTCAACGCCCTCTTTTGCCATCACCTCTTGAGCCGTACTTTCCAGTTCCCGTTGTTGAACCTTCA